>JAUNRE010000168.1 GCA_030535795.1 Akkermansia sp. | reverse complement strand
ATCTGGCACTCATCTGGCACGCGGGTTCTTATAGGCAGCCACCCCTTCGGGGTTCTATATTTATTATCGTCGCCCCCCGGGGTTCCACCGCTTACGCAGCTTGGGACTTCGAGTCCTCACTGCGTTCGCTTTCTACGCCCTCTCAGATTCCCCTGCGCTACTTTCTATCGCCCGGGCTCATAAGCCCCGCGGGGCGTGGCTTATAAATTCCGCGGTTTACGCGCAAGGGTGGGACGAGCTTAGCTGCGGCAATGGATCCGCGCTTTAAGGCGAGGGACGTAAACGGCAGACTAAGCAACGCATACCCGCAGCGCGGTCGCGCCGCCGAACTTCCGACTCGAAACTCGGAACTCGAAACTCGAAACTGCCTTGTCCTTCAACACTGTTCCAATGCATCGTCGTAAAAGATTTATACGCGAGGCTGAATGTTATACTTGACGCGACATCGACTAAATGATAGAGTAGGCTCTATGAACGACCTCAACATTACTCACAGCGTAACCAGTTATGAATGCGGAGCGGATCACTTGCTCAAGCCGGCGAGCTTCATGCACTTCTGCCAGGAAGCAGCCGAAACGCACGCATCGGGCAACAATCTGGGGTACGAATGGAGCATCAGCAACGGCATGATATGGGTTGAGGTACAGGGCGATTTCGAGTTCGTACGTCGTCCCTCTTGGAAAGAAACTGTGCGCCTGCGCTCCAACACCGGTAAGGCCAGCGCCTTGCAGGCTCGCCGTTTTGTGGAGATGAGCGATCTGGAGGGCAACATCATCGCCCGGGCAGATCTCATGTGGGTACTGATTGACGTCAACAGCCGCCGCCCCATTCCGCTGAAACGAGCCATGGCACAAATGCCCGATGAATGCCCGGCCATCATCAGCACCCCGATTGAAGTCGCTAAGGAGTTCAGTGCCTGCGAGACGGTGGAAATGGTAGCCCCCCGCCGAGATGTCGACTTCAATGGCCACATTAACAACGGCTCCTACCTCATCTGGGCGCTGGAAACATTGCCCGAGGCACTGCAACCCGGCGCAGCCCCGCGCCGATTCCGCATCAACTTCAAGCGCGAGACCTTTGCCGGAGCCCCCATCAGCATCGAACACCGCGTTGCCGGCATGCAGACGCAGCACAGCATCATGAGCGAAGGCGAACTGCGCGCCGAAATCGTTATCGACTGGCAGGCAGAATAAGCCCCGGAGGCTCCCGCTGACACGCCGATTCACTCACGCAACATTTCGAGGAGCCGCGGCAAAGCCGCCGAGCTCTTCGTTGCCACGCCTCGTGTTCGCAAAAAATTTTAATTCAACAGCACTCATTTTTTTCCCTTGACTCAGTTATTTGTTTTTGTTACATAAAGCATAATGTTTGAGGAAAGCAGAAGAGCCGCCGCAGAAGCTCGCCGCCGCCGCCGGGAACGCATGGACAAATTCCTGCGAGAAGCGGCGGATTGGGAGATTTATCTCATGGCGTTCATCCTCCTGGCAGTCCTGGCATGGGTCCTCTGGATTTTTCGGGATTGGTAGCCGGCTCCTAGCGCCCCTGTAAAAACGCCTTAGCGCGGGCATCGTGCGCCTTGTCGGCATCCTCCGGCATAAACACCCGGCGGTTACCATTTTCCTCATTATTCCAACGCGTAAGTAAATACCTACATTGGCGCCCCCCAGCAATACAGAGGGATGGGTGAAAAAAGAAAATCAGAGCCCGACGAAGCGAAGCTGAGGAGGCCGACAGCAGTGTG
>JAUNRE010000097.1 GCA_030535795.1 Akkermansia sp. | reverse complement strand
CGCTGGCGGCTGAAGAGCCAGTCGCGCAGCTTGTAGTTCACCTTGCCGCAGCCGTAGCCCTTTTCTTCGAGCCAGGCTGTCATCTGCTTCTTGGCTTCGGGGACGCTCAGGCCGTTCAGGTGCTCGGAGTTGACCATGGTGCCATCGTAGCCGCAGAAGTCCTGCCATGGTGTTTCGGCATTGTCAGGCTGTACTACCTGAATGATGGGCAGGCCGAACTTGACAGCAAACTCGTAGTCGCGGCTGTCGTGGGCGGGTACGGCCATGATGGCGCCCGTGCCGTAGCCGGTCAGCACATAGTCGGCTATCCAAATGGGAATTTCCTTGCCGTTGACGGGGTTGATGGCGTAGGCTCCGGTAAAGACGCCTGTCTTGTCTTTGCTTTCAGTGCGCTCCAGGTCGCTCTTAGCGGCACAGGCGGTCTGGTAGGCTTCCACTGCTTCTTTCTGCTCGGCTGTGGTGATTTCGTTTACCAAGTCGTGCTCCGGGGAAAGCACCATGTAGGTGGCACCGAACAGGGTGTCCGGGCGGGTGGTGTAGACGGTGATTGTCTTGCCTTGGCAGGTGAAGTTCACCTCGGCACCCATGGACTTACCAATCCAGTTGCGCTGCAACAGCTTAATGCTCTCGGGCCAGTCGAGCGGCTCGAGCTCATCTATCAGGCGCTCGGCGTAGGCGGTGATGCGCAGCATCCACTGGCGCAGTTTGCGGCGCTCCACGATGTGACCCTTGCTCTTCCATTCCTCGGCCTCCTCATTGGCCAGAACGGTACCCATGTCGGGGGACCAGTTCACCATGCCCTCTGCCACATAGGCCAGGCGCACGTTGTCAATCTGTTCGCGGCTCCAGCCCTTGGCTTCCAGCTCGCTTACAGGGCATGCTTTCTTCAGCTCCTCATTGTAGTAGGAGTTGTACAGACGCAGGAAAATCCACTGGGTCCAGCGCACATAGGTGGGGTCGGTCGTGGCAATTTCGCGATCCCAGTCGTATGAGAACCCGAGCATCTTCAGCTGGCGGCGGAAGGTGTCGATATTGGCATAGGTGGTGACAGCCGGGTGCTGCCCCGTCTTGATGGCGTATTGCTCTGCAGGCAGGCCGAAGGAGTCCCAACCCATGGGGTGCAGTACGTTATAGCCGTTCATGCGCTTGTAGCGGCTCACTATATCGGTGGCTGTGTAGCCCTCCGGGTGGCCTACGTGTAGGCCGGCGCCGCTGGGGTAGGGGAACATATCAAGCACATAGCATTTGGGCTTGTCGGCATCAAACCCTTCTTCCCCGGGGTTGAGCACCTTGAAAGTTTTCTCGTTGTCCCACACAGCTTGCCATGCGGGCTCGAATACATCAAAAGGATACGGATTTTTGCGTTCTGACATGTCGCGCGAGACTATAGTACAATCATTCACGAAAATCAAGCCTTTTCGCGCTCATTCTCTGCCAGTAATCCGCATTTTGCCTCCGATGGCGTGCTGGAGGTATCGCATTTGCCGCCGCGGAGACATTTTCGGTTGTGACTGCCGGGCGGGGAAAAAGAGGCAGCTATGCCCAACCCCATGGCCGATTCGTCTCATCCCCCGGAGTTTACTTGCACCGCGCTTTTGACAAGTAGCTTCTGCAACAGCATAGAGTTAGTACACTGACGAATATGCCCAGACTTGTGGCGAAAAATAAGTTGTTTATTCCCATTGATCTTGCGCCTCCTATGCAAAATAGGGTATTGACAATCGATAATGAATAAAAAATGAGTTTGTGCATCATAAGCATAAGGGTATTGAACCTGAGAGAAGCACTCTACACGAATTCGTGGCTGATGTCAAGGCACAGCGGTCACATTTTTCAACTCTCTCCACTCCTGGAGCGCAATGCGCCATCCTCCTTTCCGGCCATGCGGAGATTGTGTTAAATGGCGGGAGCGGCATTTTTTTACTGACAGAGTTGTTAAAATACGCTAGAATATGGGATATGAAAAAGCCTGAAATTCTAGCCGCTCGTAATCTGAACAGTCGTGCTGAGCAGCATTTACCGGCCTCGGAGATACCGGCTAACACCGGCAATGCGGTGCTGGATGCGAATCTGTATGACTTGTCCCGCCGTTTTTGCGGGAATCACAATCCCGATGTTGTGTTGCAACTACTGGCCACCGTGATGAACGCTGCCGGTACTGATATAGAGGAGCATGATTTGGAGATGATGAACCGGACGCTCAATGAGATGTTTGGCGCCGACATGATGTTTCTGCCGTATCGTAACGTGCGAAAAATCACCTGCTTCGGTTCGGCTCGCATTCGGCCGGATGACCCATCGTATGTGCAGGCTGTGGATTTTGCCAGGCGTGCGACGGACAGCGGGTACATGATTATCACGGGTGGCGGCCCGGGAATCATGCAGGCCTGCAATGAAGGCGCCGGCAAGGAGAATTCCTTCGGTTTGAATATTACTCTGCCATTCGAACAGCATGCCAACCCCTTTGTGGCAGGCAGCGATAAGATGATGGATTTCTACTATTTCTACACGCGCAAGCTCAATTTCCTGAAGCAGACGGATGCCCTTGTGGCTTTCGAGGGCGGGTTTGGCACGATGGATGAAATCTATGAGACAATCACGCTCATGCAAACGGGTAAGTGCACGATTTTCCCCATTGTGTTGCTGGATGTGCCGGGCGAAACGTTCTGGTACCGATGGACTCGCTTTATCGAAAAGGAATTGCTGTATGAAGGACTCATTTCACCTACCGATATGCACCTGCTGTATCTGAGCAAGAGCGCAGAGGATGCCATGGCATACATCGAGCGTTTTTATCGGCGTTTCCACTCGTATTATTTTGAGGAAGATTATTGTACCATTCGCTTGATGGAGCCGCTGAATGAGAAGCTGATGGAATGGATAAAACATGACTATACCGACCTGATGCCCAAAGCTGATCTGGTGCAGCTGGCGGATGATGCCGGGGACCCCGAGCCGATGCTGGCAGCGTTGCCGCGCCTGAAGTTTACGCTTAAGCGTGGTGATTATGCTCGACTTAAAGAGCTTATCGAGACGGTGAACGATTGATACTTTTGAAAGTACGTCCGACTTTTGCCCGCAGGTATGCGTAGCTTAGTGCTCCGTTCTCAGTTCGCGTCTAAGCTCTGCTACCGGTACGTGTTTACCAAGGGATAACCTGTACGTGTGGCGAAGCAAACTCAAAAGCCCCGCCGGGTAGGCGGGGCTTTTGAGTTTGGCAGCGCGAGATAATTAGCCAACGCGTAGGGCGTTTGGAATAGCGTTGCCTCTTGATACGGAATCAGAGGTGGATGTGAATGTTGGTGGCGCCATCACGCTTGCGCTTAGCCCACAGCAGCGCTTCAATCAGGTTACGGGGCTTGGGCTTGTGGGCTTTGTGGGGCTTGCCGTGGTGGCCGTGGTGCGGCTCGTGTTTGCCGTGGGGACCATGAGCGCCGTGGTGCGGGGCGGGTTTTTCGTGTTTGCCGTGGGGACCATGAGCGCCGTGGTGCGGGGCGGGTTTTTCGTGTTTGCCGTGTGCACCCTGCTGCGCAGGTTTTCCGGGTTTTTCCGGTTTGGCAGAGGCCTCAGACTTGGCCGGTTTGCCAGGTTTTGCGGGCTGGTGTTTTCCGGCGGCGGGCGGGTTGGGACCCTTGGGGCGCGGCCCCTGTGCATGAGCCACGGCGGTAGCAGCCAGCATGGCGATGACGATGGTAAGGATTTTCTTCATGGTGAAATGTGCTGATTGGAATTTGAATCGTTGCAGGGGAAATATGGCTCCCGGCGGCGGCTATTTTAGCGAAAAGAACCAAATTTGTCGAGCGAAAAAGAAAAAAACACCTGCGCCGAAAGGTTCGACGCAGGGGGGGAAGAGGCTGTTCGCCACCCATTCAACCGCCTTTAGTGGTGGTGGCGGGGATGAGGCGGGGGCGGAACGTGCGGACCGTGGTGGCCGTGGTGGCGGTGGCGGCGAATCTCACGGCAACGGCGGCAGTGAGGGTCTTTGCAGAGACGCCCGCCGCGGTGTGCGTGGTGGTGCTTATCATGGCCGTGGGCATGGCCATGTCCATGGCCGTGACCATGGGGCGGCGGTACGCTCGGGCCACCGTGGCCATGGCGTGGTCCCTGTGCGTATGCTACAGACAGCGTCATCAGCATAGCCACAACGAGTGCAAGGAAGTGCTTCATTGTATCTTTTCGTATTGGGGGTTAATGCCGATTACAACGTTGGGTACAGTGTATATCAACGCTTTCGGCTCGGGAGTACTCTATCATATTGTTGCTTCCGTGTCGACTCTAATCCGGCGTTATGCCAAAAAAAGCCGTGCGCCTCAGGGGAGCACGGCTTGTACAAAAGATGTGCGAAGAAGCTTGTTTACTTCTTTTTGCAGGACTTCTTGGCGCAGCCCTTCTTCTTGGGAGCGACAACAGTCTTGAAGGTTGAAGACGGCTTAAATGCCAGAGTGGTGGAAGCGGCAATCTTCATTTCCTTGCCGGTCTGCGGGTTGCGACCGGTGCGCTCAGGGCGAGTCTTCATCTCAAAGGTACCGAAACCTATGAGCTGAACCTTGTCGCCACCCTTGACGGCGTCAGAGATGGAACCGAGCACAGCGGAGAGGGCTGCCTCGGCGCACTTTTTGGTTGCGCCTTCACCAAGCTTTGCCTGAATGCAGTCTACAAGTTGAGTCTTGTTCATAGGACTTTATGATAGCATGTGTGCCATTGATTTCAAGCGAAAAAGTGTAAACTAAAGCTAAAATCCGTATTTTTATGTGTAATTTTGCTTTCCTAACAGTATTTTCGCCGGCAAATGGCGCTTTATGGGGGCTATTTACCACTTATATTGAGCAATCGCAGACTTCATTTCCTGCACGGCGGCAGTTAGACCAACGAAGATAGCGCGCGAGATAATGGTGTGCCCGATGTTGAGCTCCGTGAGGTGGGGAACGTCGTTAAGTTCGGCCAGATTGCTGACCTGAATACCGTGTCCGGCGTGTACCTCTAGCCCCAGGCTATGCCCCAGCTCGGCAGCTGCAATAAGTCGGGCTGTTTCTGCCTTGCGTTCCTCACCCAAGGTGTTAGCGAAACGACCGGTGTGCAGCTCTATCATGGCAGCACCTATGGCTGCTGAGGCGCGCACCTGCTCACTGTCCGGGTCGATGAACATGCTCACTTTGCTTCCGTTGGCCTGTAGGGCTGCTACCAGCGGCCGGAGC
Organism: Akkermansia sp.; assembly: GCA_030535795.1. Lineage (GTDB taxonomy): Bacteria > Verrucomicrobiota > Verrucomicrobiia > Verrucomicrobiales > Akkermansiaceae > Akkermansia. The sequence goes on along the minus strand of JAUNRE010000097.1, from coordinate 2,472 downwards.
TCGGCCTCATGCCCGGCGACGCTCAGGCCGCCCTCCGTGGTGATTTCCTCGCGGCGCTCCGGTACCAGGCATACATAATCGGGCTTCAGTTGCAAGGCGAACTCAAGCATGGCGGCCGTGGCTCCCATTTCCAGGTTCAGGGGCAGGGGAATTTCGCGGCGTACCGCGAGGGCGTCGGCATCCTGCATGTGGCGGCGATCTTCGCGCACATGCAGGGTAATGGAGTCGGCGCCACCCTCCAGCGCGGCACGGGCTGCTGCCAGGACAGAAGGTTCCGTATTGTGTGAATCGAGCATGGTGGCGTAACGCGCCTGACGCAATGTCGCCACATGGTCGATGTTAACTCCGAGGTGCATAGTGGGGATTATTTTGTAAAAAAGACCCTGCGGGGCAGGAACCCCGCAGGGTAATAGCTATTTAGTGCAGGAAGTGGCGGGCACCGGTGAACACCATGGCAATGCCGGCGGCGTTCGCGGCGTCGATAACCTCCTGGTCGCGGATGGAGCCACCGGGCTGGATGCAGGCCGTTGCTCCGGCATCAATGGCGGTCTGCAGGCCGTCAGCAAAGGGGAAGAGACCATCGGAAGCGATGACGCTGCCCTTGAGGCTCAGGCCGGCCTGGCCGGCTTTCCACACGGCAATCTTGGCGGAGTCTACGCGGCTCATCTGGCCGGCGCCGATACCGAGGGTGCCGTTCTTGTCGGTGAAGACGATAGCGTTGGAGTGCACCTGCTTGCACACACGCCAAGCGAAGCGCATGGCCTCGAGCTCTTCTGCGGTGGGAACGCGGTCTGTCACGACCTTGGATTCCAGATTGTCCAGCCCCATCACATCAGCATCGCGCTGCATGGTCATGATGCCGCCGGGAGCCGTGCGAACCATGGGGGTCTTGCAGAACTCGCGCCAGGCGTCCATGTCGATGCGCATCACGCGGCAGTTCTTCTTCTTCTGCAGAATGGCGCGGGCTTCGGGCTCGTAGTCGGGGGCGATGATAACATCTGTGAAAATGGCGCCGACGATGCGAGCCAGGGCTTCCGTCATCGGGCGGTTCATGACGATAACGCCGCCGAAGGGAGCCTGGGTATCGGTCTGGTAGGCTCGCTTCCAGGCTTCCACCAAGTCTTCATCATCCTGACCCACGCCACAGGGGTTGGTGTGTTTGAGGATACCGACGGTCGGGCGGCGGAAGTTCATGATGAGCGAAGCGGCGGCATCCAGGTCGAGGATGTTGGTGTAGGAAAGCTCCTTACCCTGCAACTGGGTGAAGATGGAGTCGAAATCGCCGTAGAGCACGCTGGCTTGGTGGGGGTTGTCACCATAGCGCAGGGACTGGTTGAAGGGCAGAGAGAGCGAGAAGTTGTTCTTGGTGCTCTCTTCGGCACGGTGTCCCAGATAATTGGAGATGGCGTTGTCGTAGGCGGAGGTGCGCATGAATACCTTGACGGCGAGCTTCTCGCGGGTCTTGAGGGTGGTGTTGCCCTGGTGGTTCTCCATTTCCTCCAGAATGGTGTCGTAGTCGGCGGGGTCGCTTACCACGGTGACGGAGGCGTAGTTCTTGGCTGCGGAGCGCAGCATGGAGGGGCCGCCGATGTCGATTTTCTCGATAGCTTCAGCGAGCGTTACACCTTCCTTTGCGATTGTTTCCTCAAAGGGATAGAGGTTGACACATACGAGGTCGATGGTAGGGATATTGTTATCAGCTGCCTGCTGCTGGTGCTCGGCGAGGTCGCGGCGCTGCAGCAAACCACCGTGTACTTTGGGGTGAAGAGTCTTTACACGGCCATCGAAAAGCTCGGGGGCTCCGGTGTAGTCCGAAATCTCCGTTACCGGCAGACCCAGCTCTTTGAGGTACTTGCAGGTACCGCCCGTAGAGATGAGCTGTACGTTCTGGGCTACCAGCCCCTTGGCAAACTTATCAAGCCCGGTCTTGTCGGATACCGACAGCAGGGCGCGCTCAATTTTCATCGTTTCCATGAGTTATGATTCGATTTGTTTACTTAGTCCGCCGGCGGCGGTAACACAGACTACACTCATTTGTCTCGATATGCAAGCCCAAAATCCGCTCGGAGCGAAATTTGTAAAGCCAACGGGCGCTCCGAAACACCGGGGCGCCCGCAGGAGGGAAAATCTGTCATCCTGCCTCTCAGCGCAGGAAGATGGGCAGGGGGTTACCCGTGTGTTGCCAGCTGTATAGCGCCATCCCGGCATAGAATGCTGCCAGCAATACCACTGCAACATAGAGGTAGTTTACGCGCTGTATGTTCCGATTGTATGCGGTTGTTGCCATAGCAGCGCGCATGCGGTCTGCAGAGGCGCCGCCGGCTGTGCGCAATGTTTTGGGGCGGGCTGCCGCGCTCTTTTCTTCTACTTTTTCGGGAGTGGGTGCTTCGCCGGGGGCTTCATTTGCAGGCTGCTCCGCAGGTGTTGTTTCCGCTTTGGTTTCTTCAGCGGGGGCTACTGTTGCGGGGGCTT
>JAUNRE010000021.1 GCA_030535795.1 Akkermansia sp. | reverse complement strand
GGCGTACAGTTCACACACGCGCGCGGCGTACCAGCCCGGCTCGGGCTCGGCGGGTGCCGGGGTGGGAGTTGTCGTTTCACCCTCTACAAGCCACGGCGGCAGCTCGCCATCGGCGGGCTTATCAGCGGGCGTCGGAGCGGGTTCCGTGGCAGCAGGCGTCTCGGCAGACTTATCGTACTGCTCCAGATTGATGGTCGGAGCCGGGGTTGTCGCCTCGGGAGCCTTCTCTACCTGAACAGGCACAGACTGCTCTGCCGTAGCGAGGTCAGACTTCTTCTGCTGGAACTGACGGTTCATCAGCACGGCCAGCACGAAGCAGAGAATCATGAACAGAGACCCGAAGAGCACCGTGCCCTTCTTCAGCACGTCTGTTGTCTGAGCACCAAAGGCCTGATCGGTCATCTGAGCACCGAATGCGGCACCAAGGCCCTCCTGCTTGGGACGCTGCATAAGCACGATAAGCAACAGCAGCGCGCAAACAATCATCAGAAGCGCGAATACAATGTAGATGGATGTGTTGAGAAGCATGGCGTTGATTCTATCTTAAAATTAGGGTTTTGTAAAGCTTTTAGGCAATAATTTCGTTAAGTTCGTTACAGACGATGCGCGTAGGCGTTATGGGCTTATCATCCAGCGCAAAGCTCATGATAACGACACGCTCGCCGACCTTGATGAGGTGAGCGGCGCCGCCATTGATGATAATCTGCCCGGTACCGGGAGGCCCTACCAGCACGTAAGTCTCGAAGCGGTTACCTGTCGTAACCGAGGCTACCAGCACCTTTTCCCCCGGCCAAAGCCCGGCGGCTTCCACCAGGTCCTGCGGTATTTCGATGCTACCTTCGTACTCCACATCGCCACGCGTAACCATGGCGCGGTGAATCTTCGATTTGAGCTGAGAAACAAGCATAACGAGAAATATTGCGGTCGGATATGAAACTACTTTTCGCAGCAAATGTCAACCACAAACACACAAATTCTGCCGTTATGCCACACCTAAACGGCTACAAACACGGCACGTCGGCCGGCATCCGCGCGCCGGACAGTGTTCTCGCCCCCACAACACAAACTGCACATGCAGGGTATTCCAGCACTCCTTCGGAAAGAGTTTTTTGAGGTCAGCCTCGACTTTCTCCACCGTCTTTCCACGGCTGAGTCCCCAGCGCCTCGCCAGGCGAAAGATGTGTGTATCGACAGGGAAAGCAGCATAACCGAACGCCTGCGCCATCACAACGCCGGCAGTCTTGTGCCCTACCCCGGGTAAGGCCTCCAACTCCTCAAAAGTGGCAGGCACCACGCCCCCGTGCAGACTCACCAGCTGCTGAGCCGTAGCCACCAGGCGCTTAGCCTTCGTCTCCGTCAACCCGCAGGTGGCGATATACTCGCGCACCTCCTGCCAGCTCATGGCTGCCATAGCCTGAGGTGTAGGTGCGGCACGAAACAAGGCAGGAGTCACTTTATTGACTCTGGCATCGGTACACTGAGCCGAAAGCATGACTGCCACCAGCAGGGTGAACGGATCATGGTGATTCAACGGACAGCCGGGCTCAGGATAGGCTCGCGACAGTTCCTCCAGCACAATAGCGGCTTTTTCTACGCGTAACATAGCAGGTACTTACACAGTATACCGAAAAGCCGGATGCATGCACCCGGCTTTCGGAAAACGTTTACAGACTCAGCGCCTCATGTTACTGAGCGGCCCGAGGGCGGCATTACCCTCCTGCTCAGTGATACCACTCCAGGATTTCACGCCGCGAGTGCTACCTTCGGGACCCACAATCTGACGCTCGGTGGGAGGCACCATGGGAACGGAACGAACACAGGAGGTAACAGCTGCGGCTGTCAACACCAGAGATGCGATAACGATGTATTTCATTGTTCTGTTTTGTTACGGGTTAAAAGGGCGCCGCCATGCCCGATGCACCGGGCAGGCGGCGGAGAGAATAGATATTTCCGAGCGGGAAACCCGGCTTCCCGATGGCATCAGGAACCAATGGGCTTCTGCAGGAACACGCGGTCGCCTACCTCAAGCGTCACGCCAGCGGGCATTTCCTCGGCATCGAACTCGGCCACGACCTGGCCATTGCCGATGCTGAGCACGCGCAGCTTGGCAATCATGACACCATCGCGCTTCACGATAAGCGGAGAGGAATCGCCTGTCACCAGGCCGCTGTCCTTGCCGGCGGAGAACACCACGAACTGGAAGCGACGATCCACAGCCAGAATGGTGAACTCATCGTCATTCTTGCGGCATTCCTCCTCGAAGCGGCGGTTGATACCATCAAGGCGAGCCAGCTCGGTAGTCTCCTGATCCACCTTCTTCACGGCAGCTTCGCGCACGGTTGTCTTTTCTTCGAGGTCTGCCGTCAGGGTCTGGAAACGCTCTTTTTCGGTGTTAACCGTTTCCTCGAAACGAGCCACGGCTTCCGTCAGGTCAGCCACATTAGCCATCTCAGGAGCAGGCAGGGAACGGAAGAATGCCAGAAGGGCATCCACCTCAGCCATAATCTCAATCTGGCGAGCCTTGGCGTCCTTTACCCTCTCAGCCATCTCATCACGAGCTGCCTCCTGACGATCCAGCTCGGCCTCAGCCTCGCCCAGTTCTTCAGCAGAGCGCATCATGAGGGTGTGAGCCTCGGCGCTGGCTTCAATGGCCTTCTTACGTTCTACGGACACGGAGGCCACGCGGCCATCCAGCGTCGAGTTCACGGCCTTCAGGCCGGCAGTACCATCGGGGCCACCGGTAGCGCCTACGACGAGCTTCATCGTGGTCTGCTGCTGGTTCGAGTACATCCAACCGGCGATACCCAGACCGAGTGTTGCAATAATTGCAATAAGAGGTGCGATTTTCATTTTCTTGGAGAGGAAGTGTAAGGTTGATTATTTATTGCGAACGGAAACCACGGTGTCACCCACTTCAACGCGCTCGCCGGTGAGCATGGTGCTGTACACCACATCACAGCTGGCACGGTTGGTCTCAACCACCGTCACGTTGAGCTCGCAAATCTTCTTCTCGCCGCGCATCACTGCCAGACGGGAACCAATCACGATACCCTTGTCGATACCGGCATCCAGAATGATGTAGTCCCATGCACGGTTAGCATCCATCACACGGCACTTGAGCTCAGGCGGAGAGAGACGAGCCTGACGATCTTGGGCCAGCTTCTTGGCAGCGTTGATAAGTCTGTTGAGGCGCTCGCTTTCAGCACCGAGAGCGGCAATCTTTGCCTCTTCCTCAGCGACCTTGCGCTCCAGCTCCACATTGCCATCCATCAGCTCCTTAGCCTTGGCACCCACTTCTTCTTCAGTGGCGGAGTCCGGATCCAGATCCACAACGGGAGCAGCCTTGGCGAAAGCATCGGCCTTCTCTTTCTTAACAGCCTCCAGACGCTGGGTGATTTCCTCATACTCGCTGGTCAGGGATGCCAGCTCAGACTTAGTCTCCTCGGTCTTAGTTTCAGCCTCTGCCTTTTTGTTTTCGTTATTAGTTTTCTCGTTGGTCAGCCACTCCGTGCGATACTCAGCGTATGCCTTGATGGTACGGTCGAGAGAAATGTTTTTGTTCTTGCCGACAGCCTGTTCAAACTGGGTCTGCACGGCAACAATCTCACCGCTGGAGGATGTCATTGCCCCGTGATTCTTGGAGAAGAGATAAGACGCACCCAGGAAGAGCGTTACTGAGCCGATGATGATGTATTTCCACATGGTGTAAGTAAATTTGCAAGTGTTCGATATATCTTTTACACCATCCAGCGCCGCTTGGCAATCAAAAAAGCATCTTGCAGGCGTTTTTTTCGTTTTTTTTGCCCCAATACTGCCGCCCCATGGCAAAAAGAAGCCGCGTTCCCGCTACAAAGAGCAGAAACGCGGCTCAAAATCAGCAACCGTTACCGGCTCGGATATCAGCCCTGCTGTTCAGCAGCGGCAGCTTCCTTAGCCTTGCGGTCACGTGCGGCAGCGCGCATGGACATCTTTACACGTCCCTTGTCATCAATGCCAATGCACTTGGCGGTGACAATATCGCCCACCTTCACGACATCCTCAGTCTTCTGCGTGCGCCCTTCGGCCAGCTCAGAGATGTGGATAAGGCCGTCCTTGCCGGGCAGCACTTCCATGAAAGCACCGAACTCCTTGGTGGAGACGATCTTACCTTCATAGGTCTCACCCACTTCAATCTCCTTGAACATGCGGTCGATGAGGTAGAGAGCGCGTTCCACGCCCTCCTGACGGCTGCCGTAGATGCGCACGGTACCATCTTCCTCGATGTTGATGTCGGTGCCGGTTTCAGCCTGGAGAGCCTTGATGTTCTTGCCACCGGGCCCGATAAGCTCACCGATGCGATCCTGCGGGATGCTGGTAGACTCGATACGCAGGGCATTGGGGCTCATCTTCTGCGGCTCGGAAATGCAGGCATTCATCGTCTCGAGCACCTGCAGGCGCCCCTTGCGAGCAAGGTGGATAGCCTCCTCCAGGATGTAGAGCGGGATACCGGGCAGCTTCAGGTCGAGCTGATAGCCGGTCACACCGACCTCGGAGCCGCAAAGCTTGAAGTCCATGTCGCCGTAGAAGTCCTCGGAGCCGATGATGTCCAGCAGAGTCTCATAACGCTTGGGCTCGCGGTCACCTTCATTCTCGAACTCCGTCACCAGACCCACGGAAATACCGGACACAGGGCGCTTAAGCGGCACACCGGCTGCCAGCAGAGAAAGCGTACCGGCGCACACGGAAGCCATGGAAGTAGAGCCGTTGGACTCCATAATCTCGGAGCTCACGCGAATGGCGTAGGGGAACTCATCCTCAGAGGGAACAACGGGAGCAATAGAGCGCTCAGCCAGTGCACCGTGACCGATTTCGCGGCGGTTCTGACCACCGAAACGGCCGGTCTCACCCACGGTGAAGGGCGGGAAGTTGTAGTGCAGGATGAAGCGTTTCTCATCCACGGAACCGGTGTAGTTGTCCAGATACTGCTTCTCCTCCATGGGGGCGAGGGTAGCCAAGCACATAGACATCGTCTCACCGCGGGAGAAGAGAGCGGAGCCGTGTACCACGCTGGGCAGCACATTCACCTCGGCGGAGAGGGGGCGCAGCTGCTTGATGGCGCGACCGTCGGCACGCTTACCCTGCTCCATGATGGAGATACGGAAAGCCTTCTTCTGGATGTACTCGAACACCTGCTCCACATCGAAATCGGTAGCCTCGGGGTAAGTCTCCTTAATCTTGGCTTCCACCTCATCACGGAGAGCACCCACCTGCTTCTGGCGCTGAATCTTGTTGGGAGCATAGATGGCGTCCTCGATGCGATCACCGGCCACAGCGTAGCCAATCTCCAGCAGCTCGGGCTTGGCCAGAGTCAGCTCGTATTCACGGGTGGGCTTGCCGCACAGACCGCGCAGCTCCTCCTGAGCAGCACAAATCTTGGCTACGTTCTCCTGCGCAAAACGCAGGGCGGCAATGAAGTCTTCCTCAGGAAGCTCGTTAGCGGAGCCCTCAATCATGATAACCTGATCCTTGGAACCGGCATACACGAGGTCGAGGTCGGACTCGGTGCGCTGGCTGTTGGTGGGGTTAATCACGAACTCGCCGTTGATGCGGCCTACGCGCACGGCACCCACGGGCTCAGCAAAGGGAAGATCGGAAATCACGCAAGCGGCGGACGCACCGTTGATGCTCAGAATATCGGGCTCATTCTCACCATCAGCGGCCATCAGCAGAGAGATAACCTGGGTGTCGTAGAAGTAACCCTTGGGGAACATGGGGCGAAGCGGACGGTCCGTCATACGGCAGGTAAGAATCTCCTTCTCCGTGGGGCGACCTTCGCGCTTGAAGTAACCGCCGGGGAACATACCCGCAGCAGCGGCTTTCTCCTTGTACTCCACGGAAAGCGGGAAGAAGGTCTGACCGTCCTTAATCTTGGTGGCGCTCACAACGGTAACGAGAACCACGGTATCACCACAACGAACAGTCACGGCACCATCTGCCAGGCGGGCAATCTTGCCGGTTTCAATTGTGATGGGGTTGGCGCCAACGGCGCACGATACGGAATGTATACTCATTTTGTTTTTCTTTTTCTATCTTCTGTGCCGGTTCCTGTCTGCACCGCAGGGAGCCGGTACCGGCGCTTACTCCCATTGGCAGGGCGCGGAGGTCTCGAGCACCCCCGCCTGTCACCACGCAACGGCAGGCGCTTGCGCCCACTGCACACGTGGTCGCGGCCATTCTACACATTCTCAACCCCCAACGCAAGCCAAAAATAAAAAACGCCAACTTATTGACGCAATTATACTCAAGAAATCCGTTAAAACGGCATTGCCGAGGCATCCGCCCCCGACACCAACGCTCTTTAGCGAGGAATGGGCGGCAAGGAAACTGCCGCAGAATTGCGCCAACGAACGATAATAGAAATCGTCGGTACCACTAAAACAAGCGAAAACACACAGGCCGACACAAGGCTTCCCCACATCAGCCAGGGGTAACAGTTTCCTGAACAATACTCACCCCACAATTCTTTCAGCACCGGGCCAATAGCCTCGGTATGCAGCGCAAACGTGGGGTAGACTTGCAGCATATCGTAAAAGCGCACATCTTCCACCGCGAATCTCCAGAATTGAAGCAATTCCACAATGGCAGGTAAAAGCAACAAAACAACGATGAGGTGAGAGCCGACAAGGAAGCTCGTGACTTGCGCGCGCGTGGAGCACCCGCGAAAATCCGCATAGTGTCGAAAACCCTCTATCAGTCCCCTGAACATCGCTCCGGTCGTCATGCGTTAGTCAACAAGAGGACGCACCGGAATCCCCTGCGCCGCAAAAAACTCCTTAGCCTGAGCCACGGTGTATTCACCGAAGTGGAAGATTGAGGCTGCCAGCACGGCATCTGCCTTTCCCAGCCGGAGCACATCGGCCATGTGCTGCAGATTGCCGGCACCGCCACTGGCAATGACCGGTATACGCACAGCCTCACTCACACGGCGAGTCAGCTCGATATCATAGCCGTTCTTCGCGCCGTCAGCATCCATGCTGGTAAGCAGGATTTCGCCTGCCCCCAGGCGCTCCACCTCGCACGCCCACTCCACGGCATCCCGCTCAACCATGTTGCGCCCTCCGTGGGTCGACACGCGCCACGCACCTTCGCCGCAGCGTCGCGCATCAATAGCCACCACAACACACTGGCTCCCGAAAGCGTTGGCACCTTCACTCACCAATTCAGGGCGCAGGATGGCAGCCGTGTTGACCGATACCTTATCGGCCCCGGCGTGGAGCATGCGGCGCATGTCCTCCACCGTGCGAATACCACCGCCCACCGTAAGCGGCATAAAACACTGCGCAGCCGTGCGCCGCACAACGTCCACCATCGTTCCCCGATGGTCGCTACTGGCGGTAATATCGAGAAACACCAGCTCATCGGCCTGCTGGCGATCATAGGCAATAGCGCATTCCACAGGGTCGCCGGCGTCTCTCAGGTTCACAAATTGAGTACCCTTCACGACTCGCCCTTCGGTTACATCCAGACACGGTATAATTCTCTTTGCCAGCATAATGCGGGGCTATTGTAGCAGCTCCGACGACATTTGGCAATGCCAATTTCAGCAAGTCAGCTCGCCGCCGCACACGCGCCAGCGCACAATGCGCCCCAGCAATTGCAAGTGCAGCTCCGGCTGCGACTCGGGCACACACAGCAACACAACGCACTCCGCAGCATCATCCGGCCACAGAACACCCGCCCCGCGTGTCACATAGACAACCGCCACAGGCAAATCCGCCACGCGAGCATGCGGCACAGCCAACCCGCGCCCCAGATAAGTAGCTTCTTCCGCCTCGCGCGCCAGTGCCGACTGCGCAATGGCCTCCCCATGTCCGGGAAAATGCAGCTCTGCAACCTCGTGAGCCAACAGGCGAATACATGCCTCGCGCGACAGGCCTGCCGGCAATGCGTCCTGACGTTCCACTACTTTCACGGCCATATTCGCTGCATTCTTCATAACGACCGCTGAGAGGGTATCAAATCGATTTCCGCCCGACAAGCCGCAAGCGTGTCTTACCCCTCAGAAAAGCCGAAATCAAAAAGTATTGCCAAATGGATTATCTGCTGGTACAATGTGCTCAGCATGAAAATAGCAGTTATCGGAAAAGGCGGGCGCGAACAGGCGCTGGTGGAGACTCTGGCAGCCAGCCCCTGCAAGCCGCAGATGTTTACCTACCCCGGCAGCGATGCCATTAAGCAGACGGCCACTCCCATTCCGGCCGGCAGCTTCGATGAGCTCATCTCCTGGCTGGTGGACAACAAGATTGACCTGTGCGTGGCCGGCGAGGAGAGCTATCTGGTGAAGGAGGATGGCTTAGCCAACCGTTGCGTAGCCGCAGGCATTCCCTGCTGGGGGCCGCAGAAGGAAAGCGCCCAGCTGGAGGCCAGCAAGGAGTTCGCCAAGGATTTCCTGGTGCGCCACAATATCCCCACCGGCAAAGCAACCGCCGTGGCGGATTACGATGCCGCCATCGCAGCCATCGGCGGGCAATACCCCACCGTGCTGAAGTTTGACGGCCTGGCTGCCGGCAAGGGTGTGGCCGTATGCGCCGATGCCGCCGCGGCTGAGGAGTTCCTGCGCGAGGTGTTCATCGAGAAGCGCTTCGGCGAAGGTCGCCTGCTGGTGGAGGAGTTCCTCACCGGCCCCGAGATTTCCATCTTCGGCGCCATCTGCGATGACAAGTACCTCATTCTCTGCCCGGCTCGCGATTACAAGCGACTGCAAGATGGCGATGAAGGCCCCAACACCGGTGGCATGGGCGCTGTTGCTTCCCGCCAACTGGCCTCTGCTGAGCTGATTAAGACCATCGAGGAAACAATTGTCGCCCCAACTGTACGAGGTTTGCAGACAGATGGATTGCCCTACCGCGGGTTCCTTTATTTCGGCCTCATGCTCACCCCGCAGGGGCCGAAAGTGATTGAGTACAACTGCCGTTTCGGCGACCCCGAGTGCGAAGCCGTCATGCCGCTGCTGCGCGGTGACTTAGCCTCCTTCTGCCTCAACGGCGCCAAGGGTGAGTTTACCCCCGAGCTCATTTCGTTCGACGAGGGCTGGAGCGTGTGCTGCATTCTGGCCAGCGCCGGTTATCCGGCTTCGTCACACAGCGGGGACATCATCCGCGGGCTCGACACCTGCGCAGCCCGCGTATTCCACTGCGGCACCAAGAAAACAGATGCCGGCTGGGTAACTAACGGTGGGCGCGTGCTGGCCATCGTAGCCCAGGGCGCCACGCTCGATGAAGCTCGCACCCGTGCACACGCCGAGGCCGCCAAGGTAGACTTCGACGGTAGCCAACGCCGCAGCGACATCGCCTACAAGAACATGTAACCCCTTATCCCGGCCGGAGGAGCCCGCAGCACCTCCGGCCAATTCATTCTTACACACACCGCCACCATGACTGACGAAGCACTCGACTTCCTTTCCACCCTGCTCGACACCCCTTCTCCTACCGGTATGGAGATGGATGCTCAGCGTATCTGGGCAGAATACATGAAGCCCTACACCGACGAGCAACAGTGCGATGCCTACGGTTCCACCTGGGCCGTACTGAAAAGCGCCAACCCCGAGGCGCCGAGCCTGATGCTCGATGCCCATGCCGATGAAATCGGCTTCTCCATCCGCTACATCACCGATAGCGGATTTGCGCATGTGGAGCGATTGGGCGGTTCGGACGTTGCAATCGCTCGCGGACGCAGGCTGCGTTTCTTCGGAACCGATGGTGAAGTCATCGGCGTTATCGGCAACACGGCGATTCATATACGTGATGACGGCGACAAAGCACCCAAGGTGTGGGATTTGTATGTGGACTTCGGGTGCGACAGCCGCGAGGAAGTCGAGGCGCTTGGCCTGCGCGTGGGCGACCGCGGTGTCTACTGCGACGGCCCCCTTATGCTCAACGATGGCAAGCGCCTGGTCTGCCGCGCCCTCGATGACCGACTGTGCGGCTTCATCCTGGCAGAAACAGCCCGTAAATTGAAGGAAGAAGGCATTAAGCCCGAATGGAACATCGTTTTCGCCAATACCGTTCAGGAGGAGGTAGGATGCATCGGCGCCGCTATGCTCACCTACCGACTGCGTCCGGATGCCGCCATCTGCCTGGATGTCACCCACGCTACCGACACACCGGGCCTCAACGCAGCCCGCTACGGCGAGGTCAAGCTCGGTAAAGGCGGTTGCCTTTGCTTCGGCCCGGCCTGCCACCCCAATATCAATGCCCGGCTGGAGCTCGTGGCAGACGCCGCCGGCATCCCCATGCAACGCGAAACAAGCGGACGCACCACCGGCACCAACACCGACCAGATTTTCCGCTCGCGCACCGGCGTACCGGCCACAAACCTCTCCCTGCCTTTGCGCTATATGCACAGCCCGGTGGAAACGGCCGACATGGATGACGTGCAGTCCTGCATTGATTTGCTCACGGCTTTCATCAAGTCCCTCAAGCTCACGGACGACTTCCGCCACAAGCTTTGAAGCACCCGCTTTCCTTTTCCCAACACCGGCTCCCCGCCAGGAGAGCCGGTGTTTTTTACATATCACTACAGAGCAACACCTTACAACGCCAGGAGTAAAGTAAAAGTAAAGTAGGGGTAAAGTCGCGACGCACCTCGTACATGCTCACAGCTCGCTTTTTCAGCCGCCACACATGCGTTGAGATTTAGACCTATTTTGATAGCTAAGTTGGTGCTTACTGATAACCTGCAAACGCTGGCTAAGCTGAACGTCTAAAGCCCCGCCAACCGGCGGGGCGAAAGTATAATAGCCCGGAGCAAGTCGCGATAGCGACGTCGCTCCGGGTTTGTAAACAAAACGAATGGGAGCCCGACGAAGCGAAGCTGAGGAGGCCGACAGCAACGTGGTTCCGCAGCATTTCATGGTGTTTTTCCCGAGGCAATCGTGCTGTCGGCCTCGTCGCCGACGCTAACGCATCGACTCCTCGGGCTCTCATTTACTTATTATCACCACCCCAAGGTTTCGCTGCTGCGCAGCTTCACCTTGGGCTATTATACTTTCGCCCCGCTTTGCGGGGCTTATGAATTCTGCTAGACTTAAAAACAACACCTTACAACACCGAAAGTAAAGTAGAGGTAAAGCTGCGACGCACCTCGGACACGCTCACAGCTCGCTTTATTTTTACACACCACATTTAAAAACAACACCTTGCAACACCAGGAGTAAAGTAAAAGTAAAGTAGGGGTAAAGCTGCGACGCACCTCGGACATGCTCACACCTCGCTTTTTTACACATAACATTTAAAAACAAGACCTTACAACACCAGGAGTAAAGTAAAAGTAAAGTAGGAGTAAAGCTGCGACGCACCTCGGGCATGCTCACATCTCGCTTCATTTTTACACTCCACATTAAAAAACAACACCTTGCAACACCAGGAGTAAAGTAAAAGTAAAGTAGGAGTAAAGCTGCGACACACCTCGGGCATGCTCACACCTCGCTTTATTTTTACACACAACATTTAAAAACAACACCTTACAACACCAGGAGTAAAGTAAAAGTAAAGTAGGAGTAAAGCTGCTGCGCACCTCGGACATGCCCACTGCTCACTTTTTACACACCACATTTAAAAACAACACCTTGCAACACCAGGAGTAAAGTAAAAGTAAAGTAGGGGTAAAGCTGCGACGTACCTCGGGCATGCTCACAGCTCACTTTATTACACACTACGCTTAAAAACAACACCTTACAACACAAGGAGTAAAGTAAAAGTAAAGTAGGAGTAAAGCTGCGGCGCACCTCGGACATGCTCACACCTCGCTTCATTTTTACACACCACATTAAAAAACAACACCTTACAACACAAGGAGTAAAGTAAAAGCAAAGTGCGAGTAAAGTATCAAAAAGTTTGCTTGACAGACTCCTCGGAAAAAGTATAATGTCTAACATGCATATATCAGAGCGCTCCATGTACTTTCCCTACATGACATTAGAGCAAATTACATCCGCCCCGGAAAACAGGCATTTCGATCGAAAATCTGCCTCAATCAAACCAACCCAATTGGGGGCTCCCATATCAGCTTTTGCAAATGCTGAAGGAGGCGCTATAGCTATCGGAATCAACGATAAGACATTGGAAATCGAAGGGATTAATCATCTGGGAGAAGAACGAATAAACGCACTTCTGATGGCACCCAAGGAGGCATGCAAACCAATGCCTGCTCATCACGTCGAATTCATCAACGTCATCAACCACAAAGGGAAAAAAGACAGGCTTTTACTGCTCCACATTCTTCCGGCACGCGGATGTTTGGTACGCACAAACAAAGACGACACCTACCTGCGTATGGGTGACAAATCTTGCCTGATAAAGGGAGACGCACTCAATCAACTGGAGTTTACCCGTCAGCTACTGCGCTATGAGGACACCATCTGTGAACTCGCTACCATAGCAGATTTGGATCCCCAACTACTGCACGAATACAAACAACGCATAGATGCCGCCCATCTCACAGATGAGCAGGTTCTCCACGCCAGAGGATTCATGCAGGATGGCAAGCTCACCTACGGGGCAGTCTTGTTGTTCGCGCAGAATATTCGCCGCCTCTACCCAAACTGTCGAGTTCGTTTTCTGCGCTATGATGGCGATTCCCAACAACCCGGCATCAAGTTGAATCTGGTTAAGGACCACACCATAGAAGAGCCCCTGCCTCGTCTCATCAGCAAGTCTCTGGATTTTATTTCCACACAGTTGCGGGATTTCACCGCCCTTGACCCCCAGACAGGTAAATTCAAAACGGCTTCCGAATATCCGGAGTTCGCGTGGCAAGAAGGCCTTATCAATGCTATCACTCACCGAGAATACGCCTTATGCGGAGACTTCATTCGAGTCAGCATGTATGATGACAGACTGGAAATTGAAAGCCCCGGTAAATTACCGGCTCCCGTAACGCTCAACAATATCACATACACCCGATACGCCCGCAACATCGCCATCTCCCGCACACTCACAGAACTGGGCTGGGTGCGAGAACTAAACGAGGGCGTCAAACGCATCTACGCTGACATGGAGGATTTCTACCTGGCGCCACCTCAGTACTCAGAACCTCCGGATGCTGCTTCAGTCAAACTCGTACTGTACAACAACATCAATGTTCGCCAAGCCTACCGCGCAGAGCGCATCTCCCAACAAGTGGGACTTTCCCATTGGGATTCTCTTGACGAACTCGAAAAAGACATCCTCACCTACATGGGCAGTGTCGCCCGCGTGCGAACAAAGGAACTGGTGGCGCTCACCGGCTACGCCAACAACACCGTCAGCAAACGCATACGCCACCTTACCGCCTTGGGGCTCATACGCTGCCATGGGCTCAGCACTGATCCCAACCGCTGCTATAGCTTGTCCGATTCTCAGTAGTCTACAAAATATTTTTTCGCCATCTATCCATTTTTTTCTTGACTCATCAGTCACACATGCTAGACTGACAGCACATCACTAATTTTAACCTACACTCACAAGTCATGAAAAAGATTTTTGGTCTTCTTGCAACGGCTGTTCTTGCAGTATGCGGTCTCTCCAGCTGCGGTGGCGGCGGCGGCGACGCCAAGCCTGAAACGATGAGCATTAAGGAATTTACAAATGGCACCAAGTACTTCCAGCTCGGAAAAGGTGACAGAACTCTTTATATCAAGTCCCTGGGCGGTCAAACGGCTGTCTCCAATGACAAAACAACCGAGGTTCGAGGGCTCAAAGTAGAGCTTGGCATCGGGGGTTTGGGCAACACCGAAGCTTGGGTTGATTACAAAATTGTTACCACCAATAAAGAAACAGGGGATCCGGAAACTGCCCTACTCATCATTAACGCCTTGGATATCACAGCTGGACAGGGGCAAGAAAACTCCATCCGAGAATTCCTTGGCTTTGAGCCTATCGAAGACGATGATGACGCGGGCAATGGTGACGCTGGCGATGAAGAGGAAAAGCCGACAACATACGATGTACAGGTTGAGCTTGACTTTGTAGCTCACACTTGGACTAACAGGGCAGAGCCGCTCGCAACCGGCACACTCTACGTTCGCTCCGAGTAATAAAATTTCATAGCCCATTTCCCGAGCAGCGTTGGTTCGCCAACGCTGCTTTTTTTTGCTCATCAACAGCCGACAGGAAATGAGGCTTGCCATCCTGCGGAGAATCGTGTATAATGCGCGCCATGAGCGCTGATATTCAGGTATACACAGGCGGTCCATGTGCCTGCAACGGCTATCTGGTGAGATGCAACGAGGGCTATGTAGCCATCGATGCCCCGCTGGGGTTTGCCGCATGGGTAGCCAAGAAACTGCCGGAAGGCGCAGTGCTCACCGACCTGCTGATAACGCACCAGCATTTTGACCATGTGCAAGGCGTAGCCGAGCTGGTGGAGAAATACGGCTGCCGCGTGCACGCCTGCATGCCCTACAGCCGGGAGCTGACCCTGGAAGAGCTGGCAGCCCGCAGCTGGGGCGGAGGGCTGGAGGTAGAGCCCTTCCGGGTAGATGACGCCTACGGCACCGCCTGCCGCGCCCTGACCTGTGCCGGCCGCAAATGGAAAGTATACCACATCCCCGGCCACTCCCCCGATGGCGTCACCTACGAACTTGAGGGCACGGAACAGCTCTTCTGCGGCGACATCCTCTTTGCCGGAGCGGTGGGACGCACCGATTTTCCGGGCGGCAGCATGGCAGCCCTCATACGCGGCATCCGCGAAAAACTGCTTTCCCTGCCCCACACCTGTGTGGTACACAGCGGGCACGGCCCCTCTACAACACTGGGCGAAGAAATGCTCAACAACCCCTACCTGTAACAAACGGACGGGGCACGCACCATTTTAATACATAACAGAAGAAGAAAAAAATGACATTCGATGAACTGGGGCTTTCCGCCCCCATTCTGGAAGCCGTGAAGGACTGCGGCTACGAGGCTCCCACCCCCATTCAGGAGCAAGCCATTCCCATTGTACTGGAAGGCAAAGACGTCATCGGCGCCTCGCAGACCGGCACCGGCAAATCTGCGGCATTTGCGCTGCCTCTGCTCACCAAAATAGAGGCGAACGGCCTGCCGCAGGTACTGGTGCTGGAGCCGACACGCGAACTGGCCGACCAGCTTGCCGAATCATTCCGCACATACGCCAAACACACCGACATCAAGGTAGCCCTGCTGTACGGCGGTGTCGGTTACGGCAAACAGACTGATGAGCTGAAGGCCGGTGCTGAGGTAGTCGTAGCAACGCCCGGGCGCCTGGTGGACCACTTCTACCGCGGCAACATGAAGTTCAAAACAGTGAAGCACCTGGTGCTCGATGAGGTAGACCGCATGACGGACATGGGCTTCCTGCCCATTGTGCGCAAGATTGTAAACCTGTGCCCCTGGGAGGGCAGACAAACTCTTTTCTTCTCGGCTACCATGCCGCAAATCCTGCAAGGTTTTGCGAAATGGTGCCTCACCGACCCGGTGGAAATAGCCATTGCCCGCCGCGAAGTAGCCGAAACGATTTCGCACGCCTTTTACCCGGTAGGCCTCGACCAGCGTGATGACCTGCTGCTGGCGCTGGTGAAGGCCACGGATTTCACGAACCTGATGGTCTTCACCCGCACGCGAAAAGAGGCCGATACCGTGGCCAATATGCTCAGCAATGCCGGTTGGGGCAAAGAGGTAACGGTGATGCACTCCGACATACCGCAGAAAGAACGCATGGCCGCCCTGAAAGGCTTTAAGGAGGATAAATACCGAATCCTAGTGGCTACGGACGTGGCCGCCCGCGGTATCGATGTAAGCGGGGTCACGCATGTAATTAACTACCGCGTACCGGAAAACCCGGAGGACTATGTACACCGCATTGGGCGTACCGGGCGAGCCGAAGCGCAAGGTGACGCCTTTACCCTGCTGACAGCGGATGAGATTGATTTTGCCAAGAGCGTGGAAATCTTCATCTCCCGAAAAATCGACCGCCGCAAGCTCGCCGGCTTCGATTACGCCTACACCGCCCTGCTCGATGAAGGCGCCAAGCCGCTGCGCAAGCCTCGCCCCGCCCCCAAACGACGCCGACGCTAAATGGTGCCGGGTTGCCCGGTTAGCGCCAAATACGGAAAAGGGTGTCGAAGCCACACACTCCGACACCCGAATAAAGCCGCAAGGATTGCCCCAAAGGGCGTTTAAAGCTCGAAGACAATCGTCACGATATCCTTGGGGCGCTTGGAAAGCGATGCCGCTCGCACGCGGAAGTATGTTTTCTCGTTTTCGATACGCTTCAGCACAGCCGGTAGCTTCTTACTGATGCCATTCATGTGTGCACGGAAGAACGGGCGTTTCTTACGCACCATAGCCGCCTGAGCGACCGCCGCGATAAAATCATCCTCATCACGGTACGAGCGGCCATCAAGCTTCAGTCCCGGCACAGTAATCTCCGCTGTTTCCGGGGCTGATTTCTTCAGCCACTTGTGGCGCTTGGCTCGCATGTCGTTATCGGAAATAAGGAAGTAATCGTACAACACTGTATTGCCGCCTACCGGGTCATCCCAGGTAACATCGAGGTGGTACCATTTCTTGTGGAGCTTCACGAGATTCCAGATATGGGCGTTCCCCGCATAACCAAACACACAGCGGCACTCAATACCGGCCATCTTGAGCAACAGCGCCGTGGCATGTGCATACCCCTCGCACACGCCGCGCCCCTCGAGCAATACACAGAGCGCGTCGCATTTCTTGCGCTTGGTATCGTAGGTGGTGTTCTGTACCACATAGTCGTGAATGGCAAGCACAATCTGTTCGGGTGTCATTTCCGGCTTCACAATAGCCTCTAGAATGGCATTAGCCTTTTCCAGCGCCTTCAACTCTTTCATTTTGAGACGCTGGGCAAATTTTCGATTCTTGCTGGCTCGATACAGGTTGATATGCGCCCCCCATTCTATGACCAGCTGCACCTCGCCTTTCTCATCAAAGCTGTACTGATATTTCAGCAAATCCCCACGAATGGCCACCTGCAGGCAGCGCTTCAAACGCGCCGCCGAAAAACCGGCAGCCGCATCAATATAAAGCGTCTGTACCCCCCGATCTCGCATCTGTTCCAAGGCTTTGATGCATTCTTCATCGCTCTTGGGCTTTACGCGCATCACCCCGCGCCCGCTATCCGCCTCCACTGCACCTTCTGCCTCATCCTTGGTCGAATCTTCATCCCTCTCATCAGCGGCAGACTCCTTTTCCCCGTCTTCGGCATCATCTTTCAGCGCTTCCTCGACGGCATCCAGGCCTTTTTCTGCCCCTTCCAGCCCCTTGCGGGCTGCATCTTCCACAACATCGGCTGCCTCCTCCCACCAGGGACGGTCTTCCTCCGCCATGGCAGGTGTAACACATACAGCTGTGAGCCACAAGAGTGTAAGCGTGCGTTTCATGCCCCGAATATAGCAAAAAAAAATCCCCTTTTCCAGACTTTTATGAGTATGCGGCCTACTCTTTCAAAACATCGGAAAATCCTGATTTTTAGGCTTGACAAAGGTATACAATCAGGTATATTTGCGGTGAGGAGTAATCACTAACCCTCACCGCAAATATCATGGAACCGATTTACGAAGGTAAAGCCAAGAGGCTGTTCACGACAGATGACCCCAATGTTCTACGCATGGAGTACAAGGACTCCGCCACGGCATTCAACGGTGTCAAGAAGGAAGACTTCGAAAACAAGGGCCGTTTCAACAAGGCCATCACTCTCATCATCTACCGCATGCTGGAGGCTAAGGGAGTGCGTACTCACCTCGTGGATGATGTAGACGACATCAACCTGCTGGTAAAGAAGGTATCCATCATCCCGTTGGAGGTGATTGTGCGCAACGTCGCTGCCGGCAGCTTCTCCAAGCGAATGGGTGTGGCCGAGGGTACAGCCTTCAAGAAGCCCATTGTGGAGTTCTCTTACAAGGATGATTCGCTGGGTGACCCCTTCATCAACGATGACTACGCCCGCGAGATGGGCGCCGCCACTGAGGAAGAGTGCGTTGCCATCAAGAAAATGGCTCTGGCTGTGAACGATACTCTCTGCGAGTTCTTCCTGAAAGCCAACCTGCGTCTTATCGACTTCAAGATTGAGCTGGGTCGCCTGGCCGAAGACCCCACCAGCATTGTGCTGGCTGACGAGATTTCGCCCGACACCTGCCGCCTGTGGGATGTGACCACCGGCAAGAAGATGGACAAGGACCGCTTCCGCCAGGGGCTGGGCGAGTTCATGGAATCCTATGCTGAGGTGCTGGAGCGCCTGCAGAAGTAACCCGATAACCGTTAAAGGCCACCGTGCAGCACTGTGCGGTGGCCATTTTCAACTTTATGGCAACACTGACATTTGAGGTATTCAGCCGCTTCCAGTCCGCCACGGACGCTAACAAGCTGCTCTACACCCCCATCAGCGACAAGCTGACGTACAACCACACACGCCTCTACACCGTAGAGTGTGACGGCGACATCGAGGCCGCAGCCGACTACATGCGCCGCGTGCTGGTAGACCCCATCTCCCAGAAGGTGGAGGAAGGCGGAGCCCCTGCTCTGGAAGGCGAGCTTTTCTGCATTTCCTACGGTATTAAGAAGGGTGCACTGGATTTGGAAAAGGAGGCTATTCTGACAAACTACGCAGGCCGCAAAGGGCTGCCCTTCTCCATTTCGGCTCTCACCATCACGCAGAAGATTTACATCTTCGGCAATGGTGACAAGGAAGCACTCTCTGCCCGCTTCTGCAATGATGTGTGCAACCCCGCCATCCACACCTGGAGCGTAAAGTAACCGAACAAAGCACGAATTTGAGATTATGGCAACCTATCGTCACATACCTGTTCGCAACCTGAGCGAAGCCGAGCTTACCAAGCTGAGCCAGGACATGAAGCTTTCCCTCTCCACGGAGGATATGCTGGTCGTGCAGCAGATTTTCAACGAAATTGACCGCGAGCCCACCGATGTGGAGCTGGAGGTCATTGCCCAGACATGGTCTGAGCACTGCAAGCACCGCATCTTCGCCGCCACCATTCAACATACCGTGAATGGTGAGACGGAGGAGATTAACAGCATGTACAAGACCTTCATTCAGCGTCCGTCCAAGGAAATCATGGCTCAGAAGCCGGGCTTCGTGCTCAGCTGCTTCGTGGACAACGCCGGGTTCATTAAGCTGGACGACAAACTCTCCGTATGCCTGAAGGCCGAAACTCACAACCACCCCAGCGCCATTGAGCCCTACGCCGGTGCCAACACCGGCCTTGGCGGCGTGATTCGCGATATTCTGGGAGCCGGCAAGGGCGCCAAGCCCATCGCTAACCTCGATGTCTTCTGCTTCGGTGCGCCTGACACCCCGCAGAGCATGGTGGAAGGCCACAACATCATTCACCCCCTGGGTATCATGCGCGGCGTAGTACACGGCGTGCGCGACTACGGCAACCGTATGGGAATCCCCACCACAAGCGGTGCCATTCAGTTCGACCCGACCTACATCTACAACCCGCTCGTATTCTGCGGCACAGCCGGTGTCATCCCCCAGAAGGACATTGCCAAAGAAATGAAACCCGGTCTGGCCGTGGTAGTTATCGGCGGTCGCACCGGTAAGGACGGCCTCCATGGTGCTACTTTCTCCTCCGCCGCTATGGGCGAGGAATCTGCCACCGAGGACCAGCAGGCCGTACAGATCGGCAACCCCATCGAGGAGAAAAAGACGCTTGATGTGATTCTCGAGGCTCGCGAACGCGGGCTCATCGAGTTCGTAACAGACTGCGGCGCAGGTGGTTTCTCCTCTGCCGCCGGTGAAATGCTCTCCGAGACAGGTGGCAACCTGTACCTCGAGCGAGCCCCGCTCAAGGAAACAGGCATGCTCTCCTGGCAGATTTTCCTCTCCGAATCACAGGAACGCATGGTGCTGGCAGTGAAGCCCGAGAACCTTGCGGAACTGCAAAGCCTGGCTGACACCTTCCAGACGGAGATGACCGTACTGGGTGAATCCAACGACAGCGGCGTGCTGCGCGTGTGGCACAACGGTGAGCTCGTGGTGGAGATGGACAACTCCAAGCTGCACGATGCCCCCACCAAATACCTCACCTCCACCTTCAGCCCCTGCCCCGCACTTCAGGGCGTGGTGCTGGACGACAGCAACCTGACCGCCGACCTCAAACAGGTATTTGCCGACTTCGCTATCGTTTCCCGCGAGCCCATCATCCGCGAGTACGACCACGAGGTGCAGGGCAACACCGTGCTGAAGCCGCTGGCCGGCGCTACGGCCGATGCCCCGCAGGATGCCTCCGTCATCGATATAGACGGCTCCGATAAGCTCATGTCGCTGGCTCTGGCCATCCTGCCGGAGTGGGGCAAGACCGACCCCTACGCCATGGGTACCGGCACGGTGGACGAAACAGTGCGTCAGCTGGTGCTCGCCGGCACCAACCCCGAAAAGATTGCCCTGCTGGACAACTTCTGCATGGGCAACCCCGAGTGCCCCACCGAGCTGGGTCGCATCGTGGAGTGCGCCAAGGGCATCCGCACCGCCGCGCTCGCATACGGTGCCCCCTACGTATCCGGCAAGGACAGCTTCTACAACTACTTCGAAACCGAGGACGGCCCGGTGAACATCCCCGTCACCTTCCTCTGCTCCGGCTTCGGTGTGGTGGAAGAGCCCGAGCACGTTCGCGGCGCCAGCCTTCGCCGCAGCAACAGCGCTATCTTCCTTGTGGGTAACACCGAGGACGAAATGGGAGCCTCCGTCTATGCCCGCATCAAGGGCGTGAAGGACTGCAAGGTGCCGCAGACTGACTGCGCCGCCAACTTCGAGGTGTACAAGCAGTACTACAGCAAAGCCCTCACACAGGGCATGGTGCTCTCCGCACACGACCTCTCCGAGGGTGGTCTGGCCGTTGCAGCAGCCGAAATGGCATTCTCCGGCAAGGGCGGCATCAGCATCGACCTCGATAAGCTGCCCACCGTAGGCGGCTGGCAGAACAACGCGGTACCCTGCTTTGTAGAGAGCACCGGGCGATTCCTTGTGGAGGTAGATGAAGACTTGGCAGATGACTTTGCCGCCGCCATGGCCGGCACCCCCTGCGCCCGCGTTGGCTCCGCCACCACAGACGGCAAGCTCACCCTCACCGCCAAGGGCAGCACAGTGCTGCAGGCCGAGGTGGCCGAGCTTAAGAGCATCTGGAAGAACGGCTTAACGCCCTTCTATTAATACCTCGTCATTTGTAACCTGTAATTCGTCATTTTTACTATGCCTCACGCATTACTTCTCAAATACCCCGGCACCAACTGCGACGTGGAAACCGAGCGCGCCCTGATGGCAGCCGGCTTCTCCACCCAGGTACAGCCCATTGCCACCGCCACCCCGCAGCATGTGGCTAAGGCGCAGCTCGTCGTATTCTCCGGCGGCTTCTCCTACGGCGACTACGTGATGAGCGGCCGCCTGGCTCAGCTGGAAACCGAACGATTCCTCGGGGACGCCCTGCACAAGCACCACGCTAACGGCGGCTTCCTTTTCGGTATCTGCAACGGCTTCCAGATTCTTACCAAGCTGGGCATCCTGCCCAAGGCTTCCCTCATCTGGAACAAGAGCGAACGCTTCGAGTGCATGTGGGACAAACTGGTAAAGGTAGCCCCGAACTGCCCCTTCACCACCTACCTGCCCGAGAACTTCGAGCTGCCCTCCGCACACGCCGAAGGCCGCCTCGTCTGCGAGCCCGGTGACGCCCAGAAGTACCTCGACAACGGTTGCGTGGCTCTGCAGTACGCCGACAACCACAACGGCTCCGAGCTGCGTATCGCAGGCCTGCAAGACCCCACCGGCCGCGCCATGGGGCTCATGCCGCACCCCGAGCGCTTCCTCAAACCCCGCCACCACTACGACCCCGACTGGTCCGGCGACCCCGATTGGGGCTGGGGATACTACTTCTTCAAAGGCGCCTACGATGCCCTGAAGTAAATCGCACCCCCTCTTCTTCCCCGCCCCGCCTGTGCTTCCTGCGCAGGTGGGGCTTTTTTCACCTCCCGCAATATAAAAAAACGCTTATTCTAAGGTATTACGTTAAATGCACTTGTCATACCTAGCCGTCAGGAGTAAACTATGGCAAGGGTTTGCAGCCTTCTCTCGAGTGTAATTCCCGGATCTTCATTTCTCCGATAGCATGATAGCACAATTTTACAAAGCACACAAAACAGTCCTTGTCTCCATCCTTATATGGCTGGCCGCTGTACTGACTTTCTTTTCACCTGCCGTTTTCAACAACAAGGTTATAGCGCCACTCGATTGTTTGGAATGCGTATTCCGCCCCTTGGCAGAAAGACCCATAGAAGAAGTCCACAACCATTTTGTTGTAGATAGCGTCTCTCAGTATCTGCCCTATAAATGGTCCATCAAGAAATCTTTTGAACAAGACGGCTACATCGGATGGACCCCCTACACATTTAACGGCAACCCTATACCGGATAACACCATGGTAAGCCCCGGTGATCTCAATAATTTGCTCTATGCTCTATTACCCTTTTGGACTGCGTGGGATTTAGGAGTTATCCTCCAGTTTTTCATCGCGGGTTGTGGCATGATTTTATTACTGAGACATTATAAATTACCCTTATGGGCTCTGCTCTTAGGTGCCATCAGCTTTGCCTTCTATTCACAATTTATATTATGGATGTACCACAAGTGGCTCGGAGCCATGATATGGGCACCATTCCTAGTTTGGGCCATGCTGAAATATCGGCAGCGTATCATCAATGTTCCGGCCATTATCTTCATGACTCTGATATGGAGAACCGGACACCTCCAATCATGTGTATTCGGGTTCATGATAGTTGCTTGCATGTGGGTATCACATTTTTTGCAGCCTAAAACAACCCGGCCTGCATTTAGAGAAATCTGTCGCTTCACCTTCTCATATCTGTTAATTGGTATACTGGGTGCGCTACTGTCTCTGGACGTTTTTGTGGACACTCTCCAACGCATGGAGGGATGCAAGGAAATGCCTTTCGGATGGGGGATAAACAATCTTCTCACAATAGGCAGCCTGCTTTTCCCGACCACGTTAGGCATCCCGGAGACCCTAGACATAGCCAAGGCTTTTAAACTTGATCTCTTCGACATTAAGTTCGGAGGCGGCCTCATCTTTATCCTTGCTCTCATCGCTTGTTTCAATTCGCGAGCCCCCCGCGAAGCAAAAATATTATTCATCGGCAGCTTTATTGCCGCCTGCACTCCTCTATTTACCTATCTGTACAGCCGTTCAACCCTAGTCATGGCACTGGGTATGTCATGGCTGGCAGCATGGCAACTCTTTGATTTCACAAAGCATCAGTATAATAGCTTGTATCTTAAGAGAATCTTCCTTACCGCACTTGTTCTGACAATGGCATGGTTCATAGCATCCATTACCATCCATTTCTTACGTGAGCCTATCATCGAACTACTTAATAGTATCATAACCGGCAAATCCGGCGCCTCGCGAGCCGGTAGAACAGCGTGGAATGCCATCCGAGCTACCCGATTCGTCGACCAAATACTCATTTGGGACTGGCGAAACCTCCTTTTCTGCTGCTCTTTGCTCGTGGGTACATACTGTTTTTACAAAATAAAAGCGGGTGGAGCTCACCTCATACAAGTAAGCATTGTTGTTCTGCTCACGTTTGCAGAGCTTCTCACATTTGCCTCGACGTGGATTACCTATTCCCCCAAGCCCGACAGCTCTTACCTCTACAATGAGACGGCATGGATTACCGAACTCCGAAAACAAGTAAAGGACGGTTCAGTCATCGGGCACAACCCCACCCCTGACAAGGATTTCTGGATTAATAACCAGCTCTCGGGCTTCGATATCCGTTTAGGTGACGGTTACGAAACATTCCGCCCCCATTACCTTCACCCCACCAAAAATGACTTCAACACCAACGATTACGCACAAGCCGGCATTTCCCACATCATCAGTAATACCAAATGGAAAAACGTCGATTTCCCCGGATGGAATGAGATCATGACCTGTGATGGGTTCAAGGTATTAGCTAATCCCGATTACCGCGGACGCTATTTCATCAATCAGGATACCGCCATACGCGAAAACTGGCGCACATGCAATCGCATCCACCTAAGCATCCCCGCCGGAGCAAAAACACTTACTGTGTTAGAAAGTTACCATAAGGGCTGGAACGCCTCGGTTGGTGACCAAGAATTGTGTATTGAACCGACAAAACTTGGCGGCATGCAAATCAATCTACCGCCGGGAGATAAAAAATACGACCTTCTGATGGAATTTCACATGCCGTATCGGTGGCTATACCACACCATCATGTTACTTACAGCTATCGGGTTGCTCGTGGTTACCCTTCGCCGCAAACCAAGCGCCGCAGACACTAAACCGAAAAATATTCTTGACCCCATTACAGAAAACAGGTAATTTAAGCACTGAGGCAAGGCAGTTTAACGCCAAAAAGCCCGCCGAAAACCTTTTCGCCACCAATATTTCATGAGCAAAGTCGCAGTCCTCATTCCGTGTTATAACGAAGAAGCAGCCATCTCAAAGGTTGTGACCGATTTCAAAGCACAACTTCCTGATGCTGAAATCTTCGTCTATGACAACAACTCCACCGACAAAACAGTAGAACTTGCGACTCAGACCGGGGCAATCGTACGCCATGAGTTCAGACAGGGAAAAGGCAATGTTATCCGTACCATGTTCCGCCAGATTGAGGCAGACTGCTACATCATGGTTGACGGCGATGACACCTACCCGGCTGAAGCAGCAGCTACTCTGCGAGACATGGTGTTGCAGCAAGGAGCAGATATGGCCATCGGCGATCGCCTCTCCTCCACCTACTTCACGGAAAACAAACGCCCCTTCCACAACACCGGCAATCGATTGGTACGTTTCCTGATTAACTGGCTTTTCAAAAGCAACGTTCGCGACATTATGACCGGCTACCGGGCATTCTCTCGTAACTTCGTAAAAAATTTCCCTGTGCTCTCCAAGCAATTTGAGCTCGAGACGGAAATGACCATCTACGCGCTCTCGCACAATTTTGCCATCAAAGAAATCCCCATCGATTACCGCGACAGACCTGCGGGCGGAGTTTCCAAACTCAATACCTTCCGTGACGGCTACAAGGTGCTCATGACCATCTTCACCCTATTCCGTGACAACAAGCCCATGCTCTTTTTCAGCCTCGTCAGCCTAATCCTGATGATAGTGGCTCTCATACTCTTTTTCCCCATCGCAGTAGAATACCTCAATACCTCGCTCGTCCCGAGGCTGCCGACAGCAGTTCTCTGCTCAGCTCTGGTAATATGCAGCATTGTCAGTTTTGGTTGCGGACTCATCCTTGAATGCCAAGCAAAAAAGCATGCTCAGGTGTTGGAATTAATCATGAACATGTCGTACAAACAGAAGTAACCCCTCTCTTCTTCCCCGCCCCGCCTGAGCTTCCTGCGCAGGCGGGGATTTTTTGCGCTTGACTTGCGGGGGCGGGGGGCGTAGAATGCGGGGCATGTCACGCTATGATGGAGAACAGGTACTGGTGGTGCCCCGCGAGGCTTTCGAGGCCGTGGGGGCATTCAATGGTGTACGGCTTAACCCGCAGGAATATCTGGCAGCCTTCCTGAAACCCGGCGTGGCTCGCTACATGGATCGCGACCTCGCCGAGGATAGCCCGCAGTTCAAACAAATTATCGCCTACGCCATCTTCTGCTATCAGGGCAAGGTGCTCGCCTACGCCCGCACCAAAAAAGGCGGCGAAACCCGCCTGCACGACAAAATGAGCCTCGGCATCGGCGGCCACATCAACCCCGTGGACGGTCTCGCCGAAAACCTTTCCACCTACCTCGCCGGCGTCGAGCGCGAAATCCGCGAGGAAATCGCCTTCTCCGGCAATGCCACCCAGGAGCTCTACGCCGTCATCAACGACGACACCAACGAGGTAGGCTCCGTGCATCTGGGCATCGTCCACCGCTTCGAGCTGGACAACGACGAGGTGACACCGCTGGAGAAAAAGCTCACCGACATGCGTTTCTGCACGCTCGACGAGCTGGCCGGCCCCCTGTACGACCGCCTCGAAACCTGGTCCGCCATCTGTGTGGACGCACTGCGCGGGGCATAACCCCGGCGCCTCATCTTTCCCCGGCAGCAAGGCGGATGCAAGCCCGCCTTGCTGCACAACTTTCTCATTCGGTTGCGTTCGCCGTATTTTTCGCTTGCCAGCGTCCGCCGGGTATGGTAGATTAAGCATGTTATGAGAAGCAATTTTACACGTCGAGCCACCGGCTTCACGCTCATCGAGCTTATTGTGGTCATCGCCATTCTGGGTGCACTGATTGGCATCTCTGCCCCTTTCGTTATCAGCCGCATCAATGCTGCTGACCTGACCAAGTGCCGCAACAACCTCACACAGCTGCACCTGGACGGCGACAAATACTCCCGCGACATGGCTCACAGCCACCTGCTGCCCACCAGCGGTATGGATGACGACGAGGACACCGAGTACAACGAAAGCGACGGCTGGTGGCTCGCCTTGGGCACCGACCTGGAAGGCACCGTGCTGCCGCAGGGCAAGAACGGCAAGATGAAAGTACCCTCCTACTTCCACTGCCCCGGCCACAAGCCCGATGTGAGCGACACCTTCCCGGCCGATGTGAAGAGCATATCTTACGTCTCGTGGACAGATGGCAGCGAGGACGAGGAAAACCCGAACTCCTGCATCCGCACCACTGCCAAGCAGAACCTCGATGCCCTGCCCTGGCTCTCCGACGGCAACCCCGTGAAAGGCAAGAGCGTGACCGACCTCGCCAGCTTCCGCAAGCAGGTACTGCCCGCCCTGGAGCGCCACGACAACACCATCCTCGTCCTCTACGTCAGTGGCAAGATTAAGGCCTTCGAAGTCGACCCCGAAACCGTCAAACCCGAGGCTCTCTTCAAGAAGATAGCCCCCGTCATCGCCCGCAAGGCAGAAAAAGCGGCTAAGGAAGCCGCCGACAGCGAGGACGAAACTGAAACCGAGGACGAGGAAGAAGCATAATCTCCCACAGCCACCACGTTCCCCCACCTTTCACCCAAGGCTCGCTCCGCACACTGGTTCACCCAGCCGCGCCGGCGAGCCTCTTTTATTCCGCTCCGCAGCCATGGCCGACACCGCATGCAGCCTATCCCTCCCCGCCTCTTACTTATCGCGCCCCATCGTCATCGGGCTGAGCGGCGGCAGGGATTCCGTAGCCCTGCTGCACATGCTGGCGGAGCAACATAGCTCACCGCATGAGCTGCACGCCGTGCACGTACACCACGGCATTCGCGGCGATGAGGCCGATGGCGATGCCGACTTCTGCCGCGAGCTCTGCGCCCGCCTCGGTATCTCATACGCAGAGCACCGCATCGATGCCCCTGCTCTGGCCGCAGAAAACAGCCAATCCCTCGAAACAGCCGCCCGCCTCGCCCGCCGTGCCATCCTCAAGGAAGCAGCCGCCCGCCACAACGCCGCTATTGCCCTAGCTCACCATGCAGACGACCAGGCCGAGACCGTCCTCTTCCGCCTGGCGCGCGGCGCTGCAGGCCCGCGCGGCATGGAGCCCATCTCCCACGCCGAGGGCTGCACCTGGCTGCGCCCCCTGCTGGGCTGCACCCGAGCACAGCTCACCGCCTGGCTCACCGAGCGCGGCCTCACCTGGCGGGACGACTCCACCAACGCCGTGGCAGATGTCACCCGCAACCGCCTGCGGCTGGAGGTGCTCCCCGCGCTCAATCGCGCCATGGGGCGGGATGTAGCCCCTATTCTCAACCGCAGCGCCCGCCTGCAAAGCGAAACACTGCAAGCGCTGGATGCCGCCCTGGCAGCCCTGCCTGCAGAAGACCCGCAGGGGCGCCTGTACCTGCCCTTCGTGCTGGCGCAGCCCCTGCCCCTGCGCAAAGCCATTCTGCACCGCTACCTCCTCCGCCACGGCGTACCCGAGGTAGACGAAGCCATGGTACTGGCGCTGGATGCCCTGCTGCCGGCCGCCGCCCCCTGCGCCCGCCGCAGCCTGCCGGGCGGCTACACAGCCATCCGCCGCCAAAAACGCTTTTACCTGGAGCACACCACCCCACCAACCTCATGAAAGCCGCCCTCTGCACCCTCCTCCTGCTCACTCTCTGCACCCTGCCCGCCGTAGCAGCCATACGCCACACAGGCCATGTCAGCGTGCAGCCCGGCGGCACCTACACCATGCACGAGGGTGATATCGAACTAGCGGAGGGCGTCACGCTCAGGCTCATAAGCTCAGCCGAAACCGACACCACCACCCACTACTCCGGCCACATAAGCGGCCCGGGCAACCTGGTGGTCGAGAGCGCCTCCGGAAAAGCAGCATTCCACCTGAGCAATGAGTTGGAGGCCTTGCACATAGACATCCGCAGCGGGCGGCTCATTTTAAGCAACGCCGTAACGTCATCGCATATCTTCATAGCACCGGGAGCCACGCTCTCGC
>JAUNRE010000096.1 GCA_030535795.1 Akkermansia sp. | reverse complement strand
AGAACATCGACGGCATGCTGAAGGTTGACGGTGAGGTGGGTAACAAGAAGGTGTACGACCCCCGCTCCTACCTGAAGAAGGGTGAGCAGGGTATCTGCGAGCGCCTTCAGGTTGCCGCTGATGACCTTCTGTCCAAGGGCCAGACCCTCTACGGCCAGATCTAAGGTCAAACCCACACTTTGTAAAAACTCCCCACAGCTCCGGCTGCGGGGAGTTTTTTTGAAGTACGAGGTACGAGTTTCGAGGTACGAGTCAGAAGTTCGGCGGCGCGGGTGTGCCGCAGGCGTTTTTCATAGCCGCATAGCGGCTTCTTCATGCACGACCACCGGGAGAGCTCACAGCCCCACGTGCACCGTAGGCACAATCTTACCTTCTCGCCACTTTTTTGACTCACCGGCAAAAATCACAACTTACCAAGAAGCAAGCCCACTTTTGTAACAATCTTGCACAATCTGATGGGTAGAGCCGTTCTGTGAACGACAGTGAAGAAGAGCTGCGGAGATGGGGAGAGGAAGCGCCCCAACATTTTCTCATCGATACAATGGAAAATTGTCGCATTAAGTTTTTGCTCCATACCCTCTTATCTCCTTGACAGCTCATGCATGCGCGCGTATAATACGGCGCATATTGTGAGCACGAAAACCAAAAACGAGAATTGGAGCAGCAACCTGGGCGTGGTGCTGGCGGTAGCCGGTAGCGCCATTGGTTTCGGCAACTTCCTGCGTTTCCCCGGGCTGGCAGCCCAGTACGGCGGCGGCGCATTCATGATAGCATACTTCTGCGCGTTCCTGCTGATGGGCATACCGCTCAGCTGGGTAGAGTGGGCGATTGGGCGCAAGGGCGGCACCTTGGGCGGGCATAGCTCGGCCTCCATCTTCTACCTCATTTCGCAGACAAAGTGCTGGAAATACCTGGGGCTGGTGAGTGTCATCGTACCGCTGGCAATCAGCATGTACTACATCGCGCTGGAGGGCTGGACGCTCGGCTACGCCTGGCACACCGCTGTAGGCGACCTGAACCTGAACACCGGCGCCGAATACGGTGATTTCTTCACCCGCTTCACCGGGCAGACCGGTGACGGCAGAGTGTTCACCGGTGGAGAGAGCACGCTGCTCATCTTCTTCCTGTTAGCTCTGGGCGCCAACTTCTACCTCATTTTCCGAGGCGTCAATAAGGGCATCGAGTGGTTCAGCAAGGTCAGCATGCCCATCTTGGTTATCACGGCGCTCATCATTCTGGGGCGCGTACTCACCATGGGCACTCCGGATGCCACCCACCCCGAGCGCAATGTAAACCAAGGCCTGGGCTACATGTGGAACCCCGACAAGATCATGCTGGTGGATACTACCACACAGAAGACCATCGGCATGGTACCGGCAGGCGCTACGGCAGAGGAGGAGGCAGCCCTCATCACTCGCTTGCAGCAGGAATACCCCAAAGCCACCATTGAGAAAGAGGAAATCACGCTGATAAAGGGGCTGATGAACCCTGAAATGTGGATTACCGCCGCCGGTCAGATATTCTACTCACTTTCCATCGGCTTCGGTATCGTGTGTACCTATGCCAGTTACGTCCGCCGCCGCAAGGACATTGCGCTGGCCTCCATCACCGCCAATGCTGCCAATGAGGTAGCCGAGGTGGGCCTGGCCGGCATGATGATTATCCCCGCCGCCGTATCCCTGCTGGGTGTAGCAGCTGCTGCCGGCACCAGCACCTTCGGCTTGGGCTTCAATGTGCTGCCGCAGGTATTCAACAGCATGCCCGGCGGCCAATTCTTCGGTACCCTCTTCTTCGTGCTGCTCTCCATCGGTGCCATCACCAGTGCCATCTCCATCACGCAGCCGGCAGTAGCCTTTGTGGAGGAGTTCTGGAACCTGCGCCGCGTACAAAGCGTTACCCTCATCGCCCTTCTGCTGGGTGTGGGCTCGCTCATGGTCATCTGGTTCACTAACGACCTGCTGGCGCTCGACACGCTCGACTTCTGGCTGGGCACCATGAGCCTGTACATGAGCTCGGCTCTCTTCCTTATCATGTTCCGCTTTGTGTGGGGTACCCCCGCCGGCCTGGCCGAGCTGCGCAGCGGTGCACTCATGCCATTGGGGCGCTGGATTGCCATCCTTATCAACTGGGTTACACCGGCCATCATGGTAGCCATCTTCCTGGCCTGGCTGTACCAGAACCTCTTTGTGAAGCAGAGCTACCACATCACCAACCTGCTGGAAGGTAAGATTGGTGCCATCTGTCCCCTGCTCTGGGTGCTTTTCGTCACCATTTTCTTCTGCTTTATCGCTCATACCTCGCGGCGTTTCCGCCATAAAAACAAGGAACTGGAAACACGTTACGAACGTGAGCCCTTCTCGTAATCCCCCTTCACCCCCACACACCACCGTGTCCAAAGAAACAACAAAAACCGAGAACTGGAATACCAACCTGGGTGTTATGCTGGCCGTAGCCGGCAGCGCCGTAGGCTTTGGTAACTTCCTGCGCTTCCCCGGGCTGGCAGCCCAATACGGCGGCGGCGCCTTCATGATTGCCTACTTCTGCGCCTTCCTCCTGCTGGGCATCCCCATCAGCTGGATTGAGTGGACCGTTGGCCGCCGCGGCGGCAACCTAGGCACACACAGCACGGCTGCCATTTTCTACCGCATCACCGGCTCGCCGGCCTGGAAGTACCTGGGCATCATGGGTGTGCTTTCGCCGCTGGCGCTGGGTATGTACTACATTTACCTGGAAGCCTGGACCCTGGGCTACGCCTGGCACACCGCCGTGGGCGACCTGAGCCTCAACAGCATTGATGAATACGGCGCCTTCTTCGCCAACTTTGTAGGCCTGCCGGGAGACGGGCATATTTTCAGCCTGGAGAGCAGCGCGCTCCTTTTCTTTGCGCTGGTACTGCTGGCGAATTTCTACCTCATCTACCGGGGTGTCAGCAAGGGTATTGAGTGGTTCTGCAAATGGAGCATGCCTGTGCTGGTGGTCATCTGCCTCGTCATACTGGCACGCGTGCTCACCATGGGCACGCCGGATGCCGCCCACCCCGAGCGCAATGTGAGCCAGGGTCTGGGCTACATGTGGAACCCCGACAAGGTAGTGCTGGTGGATTCTGTCAGCGGCGCCACGCTCGACATGGTACCCGCCAATGCCACCCCTGCCCAGACGACCGCCCTTATCAAGAAAACAGAGAAAGCCAACCCTGAAGCCGTGGTAGAGAAGCGCAGCATCTCCATATTGCGCGGCCTGCTGAACCCGGAGCTGTGGCTTGCCGCAGCCGGGCAGGTATTCTTCTCGCTTTCCGTAGGCTTCGGCACGGTATGTACCTACGCCAGCTATGTGCGCAGCCACAAGGATATTGCCCTGAGCTCACTGACAGCCAATGCCGCCAATGCCTCCGCCGAGGTAGGCCTGGCCGGCATGATGATTATCCCCGCCGCAGTAGGCCTGCTGGGTGTGGCGGCAGCCGCTACCACCAGCACCTTCGGCCTGGGCTTCAATGTGCTGCCGTTGGTCTTCCACAACATGCCGGGCGGGCAACTCTTCGGCACGCTGTTCTTCCTGCTGCTCTTCATTGCCGCAGTGACGAGTGCCATCTCCATGCTGCAGCCGGGTATCGCCTTTCTGGAGGAGTTCTGGGGGCTGGGGCGTATGCAGAGTGTTACGCTGCTGGGGCTCATACTTGCCTGTGGCACGCTGTTGGTAGCCTGGTTTACCACCGATTTGCTGGCTCTCGACACGCTTGATTTCTGGTTCGGCAACATCTCTCTCTACGTCACCACCGGGCTCTACCTCTACCTCTTCAATGTGGCCTGGGGTAATAAGAAGGGCATGGCTGAGCTGCGCCACGGCGCCGCCATGAGCGTGCCCTCCATCGTAGGCCCCATCGTTGCCTGGATTACCCCGACCATCATGGTTACCATCTTTGCCGCCTGGGTATTCCAGAACATCGTGGGTAAGCCTTGCGCCTACATCACCAACATACTGGAGCTGAAGCCCGGCGCCATCTTCCCCCTGGTATGGGTGCTGCTGGTGGCCATCTTCTTCGCCTTCGTCATTCACACCTCCAACCGCTTCCACAAGCGCAACAAATAACACCTCTGCAACACTATGACTATAGCCGGTATCATCACCATGGTGCTCTCATGCGGTATCGTATGGGGCCTCTTCATCGTCTGCTGCTCCAAGCTCATTAAGAGCGACAAGCAGGAAGACTGATTCACCACGGCAAACACGCCTTTACAGTCTGCAAAGCGGAGACAACGCCGCTTTGCAGATTTTTTTTGCCCAATACCCAATAGCGAATTGACGCCAACACGACAACACGGTATAATCAGCACCGTAGCATAACAAGACACTATAACAGACATGTACCGATTCCTCTCTGCACTGGCGGCCTGCGCCCTAACCCTCACAGCGGCTGAAAAACCGCGAGCCATCGTCATTTTCTACACCGATGATCTGGGGTACAACGATACCTCCACCTACGGCTGCGACAAAGTACCCTGCCCTAACCTGGACAAGCTGGCGGCGGAAGGCATGCGCTTTACCGATGCCCACAGCACCCATTCCGTCTGCACGCCCTCCCGCTACTCCCTGCTGACCGGGGAATACGCCTGGCGCCGCAAAGGCACCGGTATTCTGCCCGGAGATGCCAAGCTCATCCTCCCGACCACAGGCGAGCGAGCCACCCTGCCCTCCCTCATGAAACAAGCCGGCTACCGCACCGCCGTCATCGGCAAATGGCACCTGGGGCTCGGCCGGGGAAAACAAGAGACGGACTGGAACCGCCCCATTAGCCCCGGCCCGGCTGAGGTGGGGTTTGAGCATTCCTTCATACTGGCCGCCACAGGCGACCGCGTGCCATGCGTCTACCTGCAAAACGGCCGAGTGGTAGGCCTGGACCCCGCAGACCCCATTCAGGTAAGCTACAAGGCGCCCTTCGAGGGCGAGCCGCTGGGCAGCACCCATCCGCACCTACTCAAGCCCCACGCGCGCAGCAACGGCCCGCAGCACAATTGCAGCATTATAGACGGCATTCCCCGCATCGGCTACATGAAAGGCGGCAAAGCCGCCCTGTGGAAAGACCAGGATATGGCGGATCGCCTGACGGATGAAGCCATCAGCTTCATCGCAGAAAGCGCACAGATGAACAAGCCCATCTTCCTCTACTTTGCCACGAATGACATCCACGTACCGCGCGACCCGCACCGCCGCTTCATCGGCAAAAGCGGCATGGGCATACGCGGCGATGTCACCATCCAGATGGATGACTGCCTGGGACGCCTGCGCACGGCGCTGACCGAGCATGGCTACAGCGACTGCCTCTTCATCTTCAGCAGCGACAACGGCCCCGTCATCAACGACGGCTACTTCGATGGCTCCATACGCGACTGCAAGGGACATAACCCCGTAGCCCCCATGAATGCAGGCCGGTGGCGAGACGGCAAGCTGACCGGCGGTAAATACGGCATTATGGAAGGCAGCACGCGCGTCCCCTTCATCGTCTGCTGGCCCGGCCACACCGGCAGGGGAGACACAGCCGCGCTGGTGAGTCAGGTGGATCTGGCACGCAGCCTGGCCGTCCTGGCCGGGGTGGAAATCCCTGCTGATGCGCTGCCCGACAGCCGCGACCAACTCCCGGCTCTGCTGGGCAAGGACGCACAGGGGGCACCTTACATTGTGGAAAGCAACAACGGCGGCTACCTGGCACTGCGCCGCGGACAGTACAAATACTACCGAGTCGGCAAAACAGAGCACCTATACGACCTTTCGGTCGATTTGCAGGAAAAGCACAACATCGCCCCCCAACACCCGAATATCGTGCAGCAAATGAACCGACAGCTCACGCAGCTGAAACAGCAGCCGTGAGCCGCAAATCGGGAGACTCATCAACCAAATTCCCGAAATTCGGGAGCTTATCACTCCCGAATTTCGGGAATCAAGAGCTATTTATTCCTAATTTCGATAAAGAGGAACACGCCCTCCGCCCCATTCTATGGCATCCACAGCATCGTCACAAATAGTGATTCGATTCAGCTGTGCGTTTCCGGTTGGCGCCATAATCAACATAATCGTATCACAGCCCTGAAATAGGGAATCCTATCACACCATCACGCAACACCTCCACCTTGGGCGATGTGCAGAATACCAGCCCGGGTTTCAATTCATAATCACCGGTCGGAATCTTTGTGACACCTTTCAAATCTCCTATGTTGGGGCGATGACTCTGCTTTACCTCCATGGGGTACAGGCAGTGATTCTTTTCAAGCACAAAATCTACTTCTGCACCATTCAAATCACGGAAATAATATAAACGGGGCGCAATGCCACAATTAGCAAAACTTCTCAGCAGCTGGCCATAAACCCAAGTCTCCAACATAGCGCCGGATATATTACTGCGCATCAACGCCTCAACATCATCACATCCGGCCAACCATGAACACAACCCCGTATCCAGGAAGTATAACTTCGGGCTTTTGGCTAATCGTTTCAGACTATTGATGTGATACGGCTCAAGAATAGAGATAATACCCGATGTCTCTAAAATAGAAACCCACGCAGCAGCTGTTTTGGGAGATACCTCTGCATCACGTGCTAAATCGCTGTATACAAGCTGCTGCCCGGTCCTAAGTGCTGCCGAACGCATGAGTTTCACAAATGCGCTTTTATTGCCAACTTGCGCCAAAGTCTGCACATCTCGCTCTACGTAAGTCTGGAGGTATGAGCTGAAAAAGTCATGCAAGGGCATGGTGGGATACTGAATCAACTGAGGATAACCACCACGCCATATACGCTCAAACAATAAGCGCATATCGCATAATCCCGCATGATTAACAAGCTCAGGCGCAGCATCCGGTATAAAAGGAACAGCTTTCTCCCCCTGAGAAACAATTTCGTACTGAGACATGCTCATCAGCTCCACTATACCAATGCGACCGGCAAGGCTCTCCGTAACCCCTTTCATCATCGGAAAACGCTGCGACCCCGTTAACCAATACATACCCGGCTGTCGTCCCGCATCAACCTTCATTTTAATAGCACGTAATAATTCCGGAGCATACTGCACCTCATCTATGCAAAGAGGTATACCGTGCCGCTCTAAAAAACCTACAGGGTCCTTCTTCGCTTGCTCAGCCTCCACATAATCGTCCAGCGATACATACTTCATGCCTTTCGGCATCATATCACGCAATAAAGTCGACTTCCCTACCTGACGTGCACCAGTCACCAAAACACATGGATAATAGCCGGACAATTCCTCGACCTTGCGTTTCATCGTCCGATAATACAGATGTTGACTCTTGCTTGCCATAGCCTCATTATGGCGAAAATCGGGAGACCTGTCAACAAAATTCCCGAAATTCGGGAGCTTAACACTCCCGAATTTCGGGAATCGGGGTGCCGCCGCTCTCCGTCACCCCGCAGAAGCGAGGCTTTTTTCATTTTTGGTACCCAACCACGGGCTACGCTCGCGTTGCCCGTTTACACGGGGCCGGTTATATCGCCCTGCGGGTGGTTATATTCGGGCGTTGCCCGAGTGATATCGCCGCAGCCCCGCTGCGGCGGTGGAGGGGGTAGAGCGCGCTTTAAGGCGCGGAGCGTGAGCGATTGCATTAGCTACGCACCGCGAGCGAAAGCCCGCCGAACCGGAAAGCCCTCGTCAGAGAGCGACAGCACATAGGCAGGGGTGAGCGAGCGATAGCTCGCGTAACCCCTGTTACAGGAATCAGTAGAAATGGAGCCCCGTGAATACGGCGGCGACAGCCTTTCGTGGACTGACGGTTGCATACGAGCAAATCCAAAAGCTACCGCTATTGTCAGTCAGGCGGTTCCCCCGTTCACACGGGGCTTATGAATTCCGCGCCTCACGACGCAAGGGTGGCAGAGCTTAGATGCGGTCACAAGCGGTTGTCTTAGCTACGCATCCCCGCGGGTGATCGCCCGCCGAATTTGAAAGCCCCGCTCGGCGGGGCGAAAGTATAGTAGCCCAAGGTGAAGCTGCGTAGC
>JAUNRE010000095.1 GCA_030535795.1 Akkermansia sp. | reverse complement strand
ACGACGTAATCAAGAAGCCCCGCGTGTCCGAAAAGGCCGCCGTGCTGCACGAGACAACGGGTGAGCTTGTGCTTGAAGTGGCGGTTAAGGCCACCAAGCTTGAAATCAAGCAGGCTGTGGAGAAGTGCCTCGGTAAGAAGGTCGCTTCCATCCGTACGGCCAACTATGACGGTAAAGTGCGCCGCAAGCGCACCAAGGATGCCGGCGCTGCTCCGGCTTGGAAGAAGGCCTATGTGCGCCTCGCTGCCGGCGAGACCCTCGACCTCGTCTAATCTGAGAACCCATTAAGACAATAGAAGTAAGCTATCATGTCCCTCAAGTCATTCAAGCCTACAACTCCGTCCAACCGCTACAAGGTTCTGCCCGCGTTTGACGAGATCACCAAGAGCAAGCCGGAGAAGTCCCTGCTCGAGCCCATCCGCAAGAGCGGTGGCCGCAACAACAATGGTCGCATCACCACCCGCCACATCGGTGGTGGTCACAAGAAGCACTACCGTCTGGTAGACTTCCGCCGCACACGCACGGAGGCCGCCACTGTGCTCGCCATTGAGTATGATCCGAACCGTACCTGCCGCATCGCCCTCGTGCAGTACCCCGATGGTGCCAAGAGCTACATTCTTGCCCCCGTGGGTCTGACCGTAGGCATGACCGTACAGTCCGGCGAGAACGTTGCCCCGAAGGTTGGCAACGCCATGCCCCTTAAGAACGTACCCCTGGGTACCGCCATTCACAACATCGAGGTGCGCCCCGGCACCGGCGGCAAGATTGCCCGCTCTGCCGGTCAGCAGGCTGTGCTTTCCAACCGCGACGGCGACTACGCCCTGGTTAAGATGCCCTCCGGCGAGGTTCGCAAGTTCCGCGTGGAGTGCTACTGCACCATCGGTCAGGTGGGCAACACCCAGCACATGAACGAGTCCTCCGGTAAGGCCGGCCGTACCCGTTGGATGGGCATCCGCCCGACCGTGCGTGGTATGTGTATGAACCCCGTCGACCACCCCAACGGTGGTGGTGAGGGTAAGTCCAAGTCCGGTGGTGGTCGTCAGCACCTGAAGTCCCCCTGGGGTCATGTCAAGGGCCAGAAGACCCGCCGTCTTCGCAAGCCCAGCGACGTATTCATCGTACAGCGCCGCAAGAGCAAGTAATTTTTAACCTTCAATATCACTTAGAACAATGGGACGTTCCCTCAAAAAAGGACCCTTCGTAAGCCAGCCTCTTCTCGACAAGGTTGACGCCCAGCTTCAGAGCGGGGATCGCAAGCCGATTAAGACCTGGAGCCGCGCCTCCATGGTGATTCCGGATTTCGTCGGTCTCACTTTCCTCGTACACGCCGGCAAGAGCTTTGCCACCGTGTATGTAACGGAGAATATGGTGGGCCACAAGCTCGGTGAGTTTGCCCCGACGCGCATCTTCAAGGCGCACGGCGGTATCGGCAAGAAGTAATAAGTAACCCGCAATCTGCCACATGCTCGCACCTCGTCTCAACTCCGTTCTGCTCACCATCGCCCTCTGCGGCGCAGGTGTGGCTGCCGGTGCAGGCGAGGGGGGCAGTGGTGCTGCGGACCACAAGATCGCACAACTCGAACGCCAGGTCACCACTCTTCGTGAGAGCTACGCCCTCTCTAGGGCCGATGCCGACGAAGCTCGCCGCCAACTGCGCGAAGTACGCGCCCGTCTGGAGGCCATTGGTGGTGCCGCTCTGGGCAACGGTGAGGAGCGCCTGATTGACATGGCTGCACAGCTCGAAGCCTCAAACGCCGAGCTGGACACCCTGCGACAGACCTCCCTCATGCTCTCGGCAGCCGTTACCGCCTATATGCGCGGTGCGCTGACGGAGGACACCGCCGCCCGCGAGGCGCTGGATGCCGCTCTGCGCGAACTGGATGTAGCTCTCGGGCTGCGCCAGCCGGTGCAGAATGAGCTTGCCGGCACCGTGACCGATGCCCGCGTGCTGAGCATCGACTCAGAGAGCGGACTCATCGTCATCAATGCCGGACGTGAGGCCAAGGTGGAAGTGGGCATGCCCATGCAAATCACCCGTGGCGACCAGGCAATCGCTCGTGCTATCGTAACTGACGTACGCAAGAAAGTGGCAGGACTGCTGGTACAGCGCCAGCTCAACCCCTCCTTCTCGATTGCAGTCGGTGACAGTGTGTCCGTAACAACTCATGATTAAATCTTCAACAAATACCATAACAATGGAAGTTAAAGCAGTATACAAGAACGCTCGCATCTCTGCGAAGAAGATGCGCGATGTAGCCGCCGCCGTTCAGGGTATGTCTGTCTCTCAGGCTACCGACGTGCTCAGCTACACTCCCAAGAAGGGCGCCTACCTCCTCAACAAGACGCTCAAGGCCGCTGTGGCCAATGCCGAGAACAACAACGGCCTCTCCGCCGATGAGCTCGTGCTCAAGAGCGTCATGGTCGACGAAGGTCCTACCTTCCGCCGTACGATGGCTCGTGCCCGCGGTTCCGCCAACATGATCCGCAAGCGCACCTCCCACATCACCGTCATCCTCGCCAACGCCGAGGCATAACCACAACACAAGCACACATATAACACTATGGGACAGAAAGTAAATCCTATCGGCTTCCGTCTGGCCGTTACTAAAGACTGGCGCTCCAAGTGGTATGCTACCGGCAAGGACTACGCCACCAAGCTCCACGAGGACCTCAAAATTCGCAAGTTCATCAAGGACTTCACCGCTAAGCTCAACAGCGACCTCAAGGGCTCCACGCCCGCTATCTCCCGCATCATCATCGAGCGCGCCTGGAACAGCGTTCGCGTGACCATCGCTACCGCTCGCCCCGGTCTCGTTATCGGGCCCAAGGGCAAGAATATCGAGGACATGACCGCCGCTCTCAGCAAGCTTTGCGCTGGTGCTCAGGTTAAGCTCGACATCATGGAGATTCGTCAGCCTGAGCTCGACGCCCAGCTTGTGGCCGAGAACATCGCCACTCAGCTCGAGCGCC
The DNA here is from genome assembly GCA_030535795.1 of Akkermansia sp. Taxonomy (GTDB): domain Bacteria; phylum Verrucomicrobiota; class Verrucomicrobiia; order Verrucomicrobiales; family Akkermansiaceae; genus Akkermansia. Next base: position 5,075 of record JAUNRE010000095.1, on the reverse strand, counting down.
GTGTTTCCTTCCGTCGCGCTATGAAGCGTGCCGTGCAGGTTGCCATGGACTTCGGTGCAGAGGGTATCCGCGTACGTTGCGCCGGCCGTCTGGGTGGTGCAGATATTGCTCGCGCTGAGCAGTACCGCGAAGGTAAAGTACCGCTTCAGACCCTGCGTGCCCCCATCGACTACGGTTTCGCCGAGGCTCGCACTCTCTACGGTATCATTGGTATTAAGTGCTGGATCAACAAGCGCCCGGAAGTTGCCGGTTCCGCTCCCTCCGGCCGCCCGAACCGCCCGGCTCGCCCCCGTCGCGAGCGTGGTGACCGCCGCGATGCCTAATCCCCGACGACACATCACAAGAACCTTTAACGATTACAGGAGATATAAAATATGCCTTTAATGCCTAAACGAGTGAAGGACAACCACCGCAAGATGCACCGCGGCAATCGCGGCGGCAATGCTACCAGCGGTGATTATGTTGCCTTCGGTGACTTCGGCCTTCAGGTGCTGACCCGCGGTTGGGTAACCAACAACCAGATCGAGGCCTGCCGTATCGCCATCAACCGTTACCTGCGCCGTCGTGGTCGCGTGTACATCCGCATCTTCCCGCAGAAGAGCTTCACCAAGCGTCCGCCGGATACCCGTATGGGTAAGGGTAAGGGTGCCGTGGAGGGCTGGGTAGCCGTATGCCGCCCCGGCAACATCATGTTCGAGGTAGGCGGTGTTACCGAGTCCGCCGCACGTGAGGCTCTTCGTCTCGCCTCCAACAAGCTCGGCATCCGCACGCGCTTCGTCTACCGCCAGGGTGTAGAGCCCCAGGCTTAAACCAGTAAACCATCAACATTACAGATATTATGCCTGTCAAGAAAGCTAAAGACTTCCGCGGTATGCCCGCCAAGGAGCTCGCCGCCCACATCCGTGGTCTGCGCGAGGAGTTGTTCAACCTGCGCCTTCAGCAGGGTACCGGTCAGCTGGAGAATAACCAGCGCCTCCGCATCGTCCGCAAGGAGCTCGCCTGCGCCCTGACTGTTCAGGGCGAGGGCAGCGCTGCCGAACAGAACTGATAACGAAGAAACCCAAAGGACTTAACAAATGAGCGAAGAAACTACTACGACCAAGCCCCAGGGCCTTCGTAAGACCCGTGTTGGCGTTGTTGTCTCCACCAAGATGAACAAGACCATCGTTGTGGAGTATGTGGCACGCGTTCCCCACCCCGTGTTCAAGAAGATCGTTAAGAAGAGCAAGAAGTTCTATGCTCACGACGAGAACGAGACCGCTAACGTGGGCGACACCGTCCGCATTCGTGAGACCCGCCCGCTTTCCAAGATGAAGCGCTGGGAGCTCGTGGAAATCATCAAACACTAATAACCGGAAAGGACATTATATACCATGCTCCAGATGGAATCCCTCGTTCAGGTCGCCGACAACACCGGCGCCCGCACCGCCAAGATGATCGGCGTTATCGGCAAGTCCGGTACCGATCAGGCTCACATCGGTGACATCATCACCTGCCACATTCGCGAGTCTATCCCCACTGCCTCCGTTAAGAAGGGCAGCGTGGTGAAGGCCGTGGTTGTCCGCACCGCAGCCCCCATCCGCCGCGATGACGGCTCCGTGCTTCGTTTCGACTCCAACGCCGTTGTAGTCATCGACAAGGACAACAACCCCAAGGGCACCCGTATCTTCGGGCCCGTGGCTCGCGAGCTTCGTGAAAAAGGCTTCATGAAGATCGTATCCCTCGCACCCGAGGTGCTCTGATACCCCTTCTTGGGTATTTGTTGAAACTTTGGCCCTGTCCCCGCCGTTACCGGGTGACAGGGCCGGTTTTTTGCCCCGATATTGCCGCCGCTTTGCTTCCGGCGGGTGTTTTGGCTTGCTTTCCCCATGGGGGCTGTGTTACCATACCAAGCGCTATGAAACACATGTTCCCCGCTACCTGCCTCATGGCCGCGCTTTTGGCGCCGGCCTCGTTTGCCGCCGCTGAGCCTGCCCCCTCTGCTGCCACAGCTCCTGCCGCTGTAACGCTGCTGCAAGCCGCTTGCGAGGCGCTGCAGCAGCTCGAAACAGCCCTGCGCACCATCTCCTCCGAAGCCTCGGCCACCGCCGCGCTACCGGCTGTGCAGGCTGCCGTGCAGGCTTACCACAAGAGCATCGCTGCCCTGCCGGATGATGCCGCCACCCCCGACACCCCGGAATATACGGCCGGCCTGAAACGCCTGCGTGCCGTCTACCGCCGCTTGCGCACCCTGGGGGAAGGGGATGACTTTGTGCAGTGGGTCTGGCAGAATGAAGCCCTTACCTACCATCTGCTTATTGCCTCCCGCCACCTGCCGTGTATCCTGCATGAGCAAACGGCGGACTATATCATGCGCTTCCACAGTGTCGGGCAGCAAGAGCCACCCGCTGCCGCCCGACCCGAGCTTAACCGCCTGCGTGCCGAGGCGGCGGAACGCCACGCCGCCTTCATGGCCGAGCATGCCGCGCAGTACAAGGGCGGCAACGGGGCAGATGCCGCCGGCGCCATCGAGCTGCGCCCGCTGACCGAGCCCGGCGACAAAGAGCTGACCGAGGAGGAACAAGATGCTCTCTCCGGCCGCCTCATCGGCGACTACATGCGCAGTGTCTACCCCTGGGCCGGCTTCGGCTACGGCGCCTGGATGGCATGCCCCGATGGCTCATTCTACTCCATCCAAGTGCTCTTCCCCGGGCTTTATACCAACGAGCAGGGCGTGCAGAAAATGCTCAAGTATCCCATCTACTTCCGCACACGCGGGCCGCGGCCTGACCGCCCCTGAGCCTAAACGCACTTTTTTCGCAAAAAACTGTTTTTTTGCAACAAATGCCGCTACCTGTGCGCATACATAGGTAAAGGGTTGCACCCATGTGCAGCAACACCCGACTCCCTTGAACGAAGTCTCCCCCTGATCCGAAGACCAGGGGGAGCCCAACTACCCTATGAAATGGACCCTTTTGGACCCAAGAACCAATTTTACGTCTGGTTCCAAGGACGCGCGTATTATAGCGCCCTCTAGCTGTTTCGTCAAGCACAAAATGCACAATATAGAAGCAATTTTTTAAGAAAATTTTCACCCATTTATAATCAAACGCTAAGGCTGCATGCTTTTCTGAACGACACACTCACGGAAATAACGATTCGCCTTCATCGTCATCCAATAGAACGATACGAACATGGAATTATTGAGTTGTACGGTAATGAACTGTGCCTCGCTTCTCCGTCACCCCGCTGAAGCGGGGCTCAGTTTGTTTTTTGTCCCCATACCCAGGGGCTGGGTCTTCGAGTCTCACTGCGTTCGTGGATTACTGCTTGCGGTATCCATATAATTTACACCACTGGCTACCCCGGCCAGAGCCATCAAAGCTACAATCGTCTTTTTCATAATTGTAAGATTTGATTGTTAAGCGTTTGAGCAGCCGGTGCAGGGATACCCGTTCCCTCGTACGTCGGGATGCTGAGAGACCTGCACCGAGCTGACAGGAGTCATCATACAGCATTCTAAATGCTGGTGTCTTGGATAATTCACGAGCTTCAATCTGTTAGGGGAGAACGGGAGTTGAATAATTGATTCCACAGCTTGGAAAAAAACGGCAAAAGTGCATTATTTTCAGCGAATTCTCACTTTTTTTGCTTGATACAGCATTTAGAATGCTGGGTGCGGATGAGCGTGTACCGCCCCCGGATTCTGGTAACATGACGCCGAAACGAATACAACGCAGGTAAAAAACGTATTTTATGCAATTTTTTGTTGCGGATTCGGTGACGGGGAGTATTATTATTGGCAAGGAGTAGGTGATGAGCAGATTCTTTCTAACGATACTGTGTATGCTGTGTTTCATGTGGGGTGAGACTCAGGCGAGGGTCGGCTCACCGAAACAGGTGCATGGCATTACGTTTGAGTGGGGGCAGGTATCGGTGGGGTTGAGCCTGCATAAAGAACCGTGGAAAATGCCGCGCACCATGCCCATTCGTCAATTTTACCGCGCCATTATACGCTCGGCGGATGGTAAGAAGCGTGAATTGCAGGAGGAAGCTGCGCCCATTTTGCCATCGCGCGAGGCGGATGTGCAGATGATTCGCTACGGTGATATCTGCGCGGAGTTTTCCGAGGGCAGGGGGGATGCGCAGGTGCAGCTCGGTAAAAATGCACGCGTGCACTTGTATTCGCCAAGGGCAGATGAGCCTATTACGGTGCGGGCGCATAGGATGAACATCCGCTTGCACACGGAGCTTGCCGATGGACAATACTACCTGTGCTCTACCATCACACCGCGCAAAGGAAAGCCCCGCACGGTGCGCTCATTCTTGTGGAAGGAGAGTGAGGGTGTGCCGGCGCGGATTGTATCGATAGAGCCCGGGGTGATGCAGCCGGGTAATAAATTATACCTGACCGTGCAGGTGGGTGCTTTGCGCTGCATACTGACTGAGGATGGTCGACTTACCGAGTGTCAGCCCCTTGCTATGCCTGATAGATAAATCACGCGGTCGAATCATGAGGTAAATGCCCATTTGTCGAGCGGAATCATTGCTGTCCCATAAAGCAATTCATAGAGATGGCAATGGGGCGAAACTTATATTGGAAATCCGCGGTTTTTCTTCCGCCCCGCAAGGCGGGGCTGGTTATATCGCCCTGCGGGGCGGTTATATTCGGGCGCTGCCCGAGTGATATCGTGTTGGCTGCGCCAACACGGTTATATCGCCACAGCTGCCGCTGTGGCGGTGGAGGGGGGAAGAACGCCCTACGGGCGTGGTGAAGAATGAGCCTGCGGCTCATGGTGAAAAACGGCTTTGCAAGCCGTGGTGAAGAATGCCGCTGCGCGGCATAGTGAAGAACACGCCCGATGGGCGTGTTGATAGAAGGCCTGTGAATACGGCGGCGATAGTCCGCGCTTTAATGCGCGGTCACAAGCGGTTGTCTTAGCTACGCATACCCGTGCGGGCGACAGCCCGCCGAATTGGAAAGCCCCGCAACACGGGGCTTTTGAATTCCGCTCACCTTCGGTTCGCCGCACAGCTCTACAAATTGGTGTTTGTAGAGGAAAGAACAGCTCAAGTTACAACGCTCTAATTATTAT
>JAUNRE010000094.1 GCA_030535795.1 Akkermansia sp. | reverse complement strand
ATTCGACCATCGTACTTCCACAAATTGGCGGTTTTCCTAATTATTCCAACGCGTAGTCAGATGAGTGTCAGATGTTGCGAGGTGCGTCCTATCTTCGTAACCCTATTCTGGCGGATGCATTTCAGCGCTTGAAACTGGGGGAACGCTGGGGAGCCGGCATTCAGCGAGTTCACGATTTGTGTTTGGCTAGTGGTTTGGAACCTCCCGAGTATATCTGCGATGAAACAGGCGTGACTGTTACTTATCGGCGTTTGGCTCCTGAGGTTGACCGAATTCCGAACAAGCCTCGTCCTGTTGTGAGCAAGCAGCCCCCGGCGCAAAATAAGCTGCTTGGCTATATACGCGAGCAGGGGCAGGTATCTGTCGCCATGGTGATGGAGTATATGGGCTGCAGCCGGTCGACAGCGATGCGTTATATCGGAGCGTTGCTGGAGCAGGGGCTTATCTGCAAGCTGGGGGAACACAAAAATGTGCGTTACATCCTCGTTTAGCTGTGGGTTACAGCGAAGGGGAGGTTGCGGAGGGTGGCTTGCTGCATGCTCAGGCCGCTTACGAGCGCTCGCAGCAGGGCGAGTGAGCCGGCGGCATCGTAGAGGGCATCGTGCCAGGTCTTGCCGGGTACGAGGTTGGTGATTTGGGGAGTCAGGCCAAGAGCTTCGCACACGGTGCCTAGGGCGTGGTCCGGCAGGGTGGGCAGCGCTTTGCGGGCGAGTGCCAGGGTGTCGAGCCAGGGCCCGAAGCCGTGCCCGGGGAAGGCGCCGAGGAAGCGTTTTTCGGTAGCCGGGTTGTGGCCCAGCACCACGCAGCCTGAGAGCAGGCGATGCAGGTCGCACCAGAGTTCGGCGAAGGTGGGGGCATCGCCCAGCATGGCGGTTGTGATGCCGTGCACCTTGGCGGCGCTCCAGCGCACGGGGCGGCTGCAGGCTATGTAGGAGGTGAAGCACTCTTCGGCGGAAAACAGGCTTTCCACCCGCACGATGCCTACCTGCACGGGCTGATCGGTCTCGCCCGGGGCTGCCCCGGCGGACTCAAAATCGATGGCGGCTATAGGGAGCTGCGCCAGCGGGCAATCCATCAGCTGCGAGCCCATGTGCGTGCCTGCTGTATTTCGGTGTAGAGCGCCTCGTAGTCGCAGGTGGTGAACTTGCCATCGCGGTAGAGCTCCTTGCCGTCTACGACGGTGAGCTTATTTTCGGCGCCGGTGGAGGCGTAGACGATGTTGGAGACGATGTTGTGCACGGGCTGCATGTTGGGGGCGCTGAGGTCGAGCGCGATGAAGTCGGCCTTCATACCGGGCTCAAGGGTGCCGATATGCGGGTCGTGCAGGGCGGCGGAGCCGCCTCGGGTGGCGAAATCGAGCGCCATCTGAGCGGGGCAGGCGGTGGGTGCCAGGGTGTTGACCTTGTGCAACAGGCTGGCCACATACATTTCGCGCAGCATGTTCTGGGCATTGTTGCTGGCCGGGCCGTCAGTGCCCAGCGCTACCGGGATGCGGTAGTTGAGCAGCTGCTCAACGGGGGCTGCTCCGCTGGCCAGTTTCATGTTGGAGGCGGGGTTGTGCACAACGGCACAGTGGCCTTCTGCCAGGAGCTCCATGTCCGCCGCATCGGCGTGTACAACGTGGAAGAAGGTGCTGCCCGGCTGCAGCAGCCCCAGGCTGTGGCAGTAGGGGATGGGGCGCATGCCGTGCTCCTTGAGGCAGGTCTGGGTTTCACTTTCGGTTTCTGCCAGGTGCATGCCGAACAAGGCGCCGTTTTCTTCGGCCAAGGCGTAGCACTCGCGCAGAAGCTCGGGGTTGGTGGTGTAGGGAGCATGCGGCAGGATGGCCTGTCGAATGCGGGGGTGGTTGCGCCAAGCGTCTGCCTGCGCTCGCACCAGCTCGAAGTAGGCCTCTTTGTCCTTGCAGGAGAGTGAGGGGAAGAATTGGGTAACGCTTTCGCCCAGCACGGCTCGCATGCCCATGGAGTCCGCCGCGCGGAACACGGCATCCTCTATCATGTACATGTCGTAGAAGGCAGTCGTGCCGCTGCGTATCATTTCAGCCATGCTGAAGCGGGCTCCCAGTTCCACGAGCTCTGGGGTAAGCTTGGCCTCGCGCGGGAAGATGTCCAGCGTGAGCCAGTCCATGAGCGCTTTGTCGTCGGAATACCCGCGCAGCAGGCTCATGGGCACATGGGTGTGGGCGTTGATGAGGCCGGGCATGAGCACGGCGTTGCCGAGGTCGACGCGGCGGGCATCGGGGTAGAGTATCTCCAGAATATCGGTGTGGCCGACGCAGAGAATGCGATTGCCGCTGATGGCAATCGCGCCGTGTTCGATGATGTCGCGGGCGTCATTTTGGGTGACTACCCAGTCGGCGGTGTAAAGGGCGTCGCAAACGGGGGGCGTGTGCATGGCTCAGAAAAGGGGGAGATATATAATCAGAACCAGAAGAGAGAGCACACCAGCAGCAGGGCGCCATAGCCCAGCCCGAAAAGGTTGCTGTATTGATAGAGCTTGGGTTTGGCGACATACCATGCCGCCCAGTCGCGCATCAGGTACGGCTTGCCCACCCAGAACATGGCAACCGTGAGCACGGGGTACCACCAGATGGGTATCAGCAGGCGCATGGCGGGCTCTTTCAGGTAGGCTGCCGTGAGCGGTACGATGGCCAGCATCAGCAGGAAGAGCCCCAGCGCACGCGGGAAGAGCAGGTTTTTCTTCTCTCCGTACAGTACGAACCAGATAATGGGGCAGAGAATCACCAACATGCCGCGGAAGGAGTTGAAATCAAACAGGTTCATGCGCAGCGGGTTCCAGCTTACATCGAGCAGTAGCAGGAAAATCCAGATGAAATCCACCGTCAGCAATACTTTGCCGGCTTTGTCATTTTCTGCGGCCTTGCTCAGGGCTGCTTTGGCGGCCTCGGGCTTCAGCAAGGCGTAGGCGTGCAGGGCAATCAGCGCAAGCCCCATGAGCAGCCCGGCAACACCGAGCGGCAGTTTTTCGTAAATGTGCAGGTATTGGTCGTACATGTTCTTGCCTTATACTACTGTGTATGCCGGTGCATGGCAAGCTCAAACGGAGTCATGAGCCTGCTCTTTTTCGGCTGCAACATGAAAAAACGCTTGCTTTGCGGAGGTAAGCTTGTTACCATGCCTCTGCAACTGACGTTACTATGAAAAAAACGGAGAATGATGGGATGACGGAGGCTTTTTTTGATGCGGTGGATTGTGTCCGGCGCTCTGATTTTTCAGAGCGGTTTGATGTGGTGCACGCGTATCTGGCCGCAGGGGGCGATGTGAATGCCCGGAATGCCGATGATGCAACCGCGTTGTTTGATGCTGCGATGAATGGCAGCGCTGAGATGGTGGAACTGTTGCTGAAGTCCGGCGCGCAGGTGAATGTGCGTAATAATTGGGGTGCGACTCCGCTGATGTATGCCGCCATGGGGGTAAACTTACCGGCAATCCGTTTGCTGGTGCAAGCGGGGGCTCATGTTAATGTGTTGAGCGCCGATAGCCCGGAAACACCCATGGATTGCGCTTATACAGAGGCTTATCTGTTGCATTTTAACGAGGTGAACGAGGAGGCTGTGGCTTGCATGGAGTATTTGCTGCAACATGGCGCACGCCGGAGGGTGGTGCTGGATTGTGAGGATATGCCCGACTTGTCACCGCTCAATTACCGTTTCCTGCGTGCTGTGGTGCAGGAGGATGTGAAGGCCGTGTATGATGCGCTGGCTGATGGCGCCGATGTGAATGTGCGGGGGCGTTACAACGTCTCAGCCATCGAACAAGCGGCGCGTTATGACAACGCGCCGCTGATTCGTGCTCTGTTGGCTTGGGAGCCGGATGCCGCTGCCGTGCAGGCGGCTGTCGAGCAGGCCGAGTGTTTTGAGTGTTCTCGGGCTATGGCGGAATTGGCTTGACGCCCTGAGCGTGGGGAAAATCAGATTCCCAGGTGCTTGCGGACGGCATCGCGTATGGCGTCCAGCCCTGTGCGCAGCATCTCCGGCGATGTGGCAAAGTTCAGTCGCACGCACTGCGGGTCGCCGAAGTTTGCCCCGTTGTCCAGGTATACCCCGGCATTTTCGCGGAAGAATGCATGCGGACTTTCAACGCCGAGGGCGGAGCAGTCAATCCAGGCCAGGTAGGTGGCCTCCTGGTGGCGGGTGCGGAGCATGGGTAGCTCGCGGGCGATGTAGTCCACCACATACTGACGGTTGGCTCGCAGGGTTTTCAGCAGCTGCTCGTGCCATTCCCAGCCGGAGGTGTAAGCGGCCAGTGAGGCGGCGTAGGCGAAGACGTTGAGCGTGGGCAGGCTGTGTCCCTGGGTCTTGCGAATGGCGGCACGCAGCTCGGCATTCGGTACAGCCATGTAGGTGAAGCAGATGCCGGCAATGTTGAAGGTTTTGCTCGGGGCGCTGAGCATGACGGTGCGCTGCTGAATGCGCTCGGGCAGGGTGAGGGCGCACACGTGCTTTTTGTCCTCATCCAGCACTAGGTCGCAGTGAATCTCGTCAGAGCAGAGGATGAGGTCGTGGCGCTCGCAGAAATCGGCCACTCGCTCCATTTCCTCGCGACTCCAGGCACGCCCCAGCGGGTTGTGCGGGTTGCAGAGCAGGAAGAGTTTGGTGTTCGGCGTCACGGCGGCTTCCATGGCGTCCCAGTCGAACTCCCAGCGCTCGCCGGTGTAGATGAACGGCACGCTCAGCAGGCTGCAGCGGGCGTCTTCGTGGCAGTGCAGCATGGGGGGATAGGAGGGGGAGCACACCATTACTTCGTGCTGAGGCTCAGGGCATACGGTGCGCGCTACTAGGGTGAAGGCGGGCACGCAGCCCGGCAGCTCGTGCAGCCATTCGGGGGCGGCATTGGTGACACCGTGTTTTTTTACCAGATAGGCTGTGATGGCGGCGCGCAGTTCATCTGTCATGAATGCGTAGCCGTAGAAGCGGTGGTTGAGGCGAGCCTGCAGGGCGTCCACCACGCAGGGCGGGCTCTCAATGTCCATATCTGCAATACCAAAGGGCAGGGGACCCTGAAGATCCCACTTAATGTTGCCCGTCTCGCGTCGGCAATCTGTAGAGGCAAAGCGTATCATAACAGCTCGTGATAGAATGACACACCTACTCTACACCTCGCCCCCGTTCCCGTCAAGTCTATTCTCGTGGGCGGAAGCGGCTTTTTTCAGATGATGGTAACAACCAGCATAACAGCGGTTACCACCACCTTGGCCAGCACGCCGGCCAACATGCCGAGCATGGCGCCAAACCCTGATTTCGCAGAGTCTTTGGCATTCTTTCGCACCAGAATCACCTCGGCAATAAATGCACCCAGGAAAGGCCCGATGATGATGCCGAAGGGGAAGATAAAGAAAGCGCCGACGAATAGCCCCAACATGCTGCCCCAGAAGGCTTGCTTACTGCCGCCGAATTTTTTGGCGCCCAAGGCGGTGGTGAGGTTGTCTGCCAGCGTGCCGAATGTGGCCAGCAGGGCGAGTATGAGCCACACCCACCAGGCGGGGTATGGCTCGCCGGCGGCAAGGGCATAGCACACGCTGCCGCCCAGCGCAACAAAGCAACCGGGGTAGGGTAGCACCGCTCCCAGAAAACCCGCTAGGTAGCACAGCACGGCTGCTATGTACAGGCTGAGAGCCAAGTAATCATGCCCGGTAAACCAATTCGTTATCTCCTGTAACATGACGGCAATGTGTTGGCAATGAATGTTTTTTACAGCCCCTTTGCCCTGAGCTCCGCTCGCTTGCGGGCGGTGGCATCGAGCAGGCGCTTGCGCATGCGGATGAAATGCGGGGTGGCCTCCACCAGTTCATCGGGTTCGATGTACTCAATGGCTCGCTCCAGCGAGAATACGCGCGGGGGGGTGAGCTGGATGGAGTCGTTCTTGGTGGCGGAGCGGTGGTTGGTGAGGTGCTTTTCGCGCGTGGGGTTCACGGGGATGTCGATGGGCTTGGGGTTCTCGCCCACGATCATGCCCTCGTACACCTCGTCGCCGGGGGCGATGAAGAGGGAGCCGCGCTCCTCCATAGCCTGCAGGGCGTAGGGGCGGGCAATGCCGCTTTCCATGGAGATGAGGGTACTGCTTTGGCGCGTGACGATTTCGCCCGCATAGGGGGCGTATTCTTTGAAGAGGTGGGAGAAGATGCCGTGGCCGCTGGTAAGGTTTACCAGCTCGAATTCGAAGCCGATGAGGCCGCGAGTGGGGATGGTGGCCTGAATGTAGGTGCGGCCGGTGCCCTTCGTTTCCATGTGCTCCAGTATCCCCTTGCGGTTGCCCAGAATGCGCACAGCTCCGTTGGCGCACTCATCCGGCACTTCGATGAACACGGTCTCGAAGGGCTCGCAGCGTACGCCGTCCACGTCACGGGTGATGACCTTGGGGCGAGACACGAGTACTTCGTAGTTTTCGCGGCGCATTTGTTCCACCAGAATGGCTATCTGCATGGTGCCGCGGGCGGATACCATGAACACACCGGCCAAATCGGTGTCCTCTACCTTAATGGAGATGTTGGTGCGCATTTCGCGCATCAGACGGTCGCGGATAACACGGCTGGTCACATTCTTGCCGTCGCGGCCACCGAGCGGGCCGTCGTTGATGCTGAACTCCATCTGTACCGTGGGCGGGTCAATCTGCACAAAGGGCATGGCTTCCTCCTCCGGGTCGGCTACCAGGGTCTCGCCGATGTCGACATCCTCGAACCCGGAAATGCCGATGATGTTGCCGGCTTCACCTACGGCGGAGTCTGTGGTCTGCAACCCGCTGTACTCGAAAAGCTTTGTCACTTTGCCCTGCACCTTGCTGCCGTCCGGGCGCAGCAGGTAGAGCGTGTCGCCCTTCTGCACGCGGCCATTGGATATGCGGCCTACTGCCACTCGCCCCACATAGTCATCCCAATCGATATTGGAGATGAGCATCTTGAAGGGCTTGTCGGCATCAGCGTCCTTGGGGGCAGGGATGTGGTTGACTATCTGGAAGAGCAAGGGGGTGCAGTCCACGGGCGGCTCATTCTCCGGGCTGTTCATGAAGTAGCCGTCGCGAGCGGAGCCATACACGAAGGGGGCATCGAACTGTTCCTCGGTGGCATCCAGGTCGAGCAGCAGCTCCAGCACCTGGTCGTGTACTTTCATGGGGTCGGCGTGCGGGCGGTCTATCTTGTTCACCACAACGATGGGTAACAACCCTTCCTCCAGCGCCTTGCGCAGTACAAAGCGGGTCTGTGCCTGCGGGCCTTCGTAGGCATCCACTACCAGAATCACGCCGTCCACCATCTTCATGACGCGTTCCACTTCGGCACCGAAGTCGGCGTGTCCGGGGGTGTCGACAATGTTGATGGTGTAGTCGTTCCAATGAATGGAGGTGTTTTTTGCCTTAATGGTGATACCCTTTTCTCGCTCCAGATCCATGGAGTCCATTGCGCGGTCCTGCACCTCCTGGTTCTCACGGTAGGTGCCGCCGGCTTTCAGCAGCTGGTCTACAAGGGTGGTCTTGCCGTGGTCTACGTGGGCGATAATTGCCAGATTTCGGAACTTCGTGGGGTCACTCATAACAGTATCTCCGGGGCGCTCTTCGCGCGCCTTGCGCGCGGCATTCTATCACATCTCGCCTGCAACGTAAAGCCTTAAGTGCGATACTGGCAAAATTTGCGCCTAATCGCCCTCCGCTCCACCTCTCGCTTCCGGCGTATTCAGGGGGCGCTCTGTCAAACTACGGGAGTACATAGGCATTGGTGTTCAAGAACTGCTTACATAAGACTCCTGCATCCTGCTTCTCTGCTTTTGGCGAAGGCTTGGTCACGCGGAGGTTCCGTTAGCTCTGTTTGTTCCGACACGCTCACGAACCCATGAAAAGAAAGCCGCTGAGTGCAGTAGTGCGTAGTGAGTGTAACTTATTGTTTTGTGAGGCTGGCTTCCTGCGAACGCTTTTTGTGTTGCCCTAGCATAAATAAGGAAAGCAAGGGCGACTGCTCTATTATTTTAGCGATGCTAATACACATGAAGCATATTATGATACAACATGGGAGAAGAATGCAAAACATCAAAGTAGGTCGAGCGGAAGACAGATTATTAACTTGGCAAATATAGATGGCTGTGCTATCATATGCCTATGCCAGAACA
>JAUNRE010000093.1 GCA_030535795.1 Akkermansia sp. | reverse complement strand
AGATTGTAGATTCTGCCCGACAAATTGGCGGTTTTCCTAATTATTCCAACGCGTCGGGAAAATTATTTTTTTATGGGAACGAGCTCTGCGAAAATATCCTGCGGCAGGTAAGCACCCCCCAACGGCAGAGCGCCGACAGTTGTTCCCTGCGGGGAGATGACACAGGCGTAGAAGCCGTGTCCTTCCTTGCGGGCGTGTTCCAATATACCCGGTATGGGGGATGCCTCTGTTTGAGCATCAGGTCGGAGCGCTTTTTCTATGTCCAGTAATTGCTGCACGGTTTCGGGGGTGTGCCGTACGGCTTCTCCCAGTTTCTTGAGCTCATCGTAATCCAGCAAGGGGGGTGCCAGCGGCAGCAGCACATAGCGCTGTCCCCATTGAGTCACAGCTTCGGGGTGTGCCGCCAGATAGCGCTCCAGCATTTCATGCCCGTTGTTGTAGGTGAACCTGCCCTTGCGATCCAGCAACACCACAACACTGAGGCTTTTGGCTTTGGCTGTTTGCAGCGCTTCCTGAGGCGTGGCTGCGATGTGAAGCTCGCGGTAGCGGTGGTGTTCGGCGCACCAGGCCAGCGCCTGTTGTTTGTGCTCCGGCTTCAGGTTCCAGGTGAGCCCTTCCTGAATGTTGCCTTCCGCTGTGAGGATGCGGACGTGATATTCCCCGGCAACGCTGAAGTCGCGTGTTGCTGCCACGGGTTTGCCGTGCAGGGGCATCTGGTGTTCGGTTCCCTTGCGGCGGGCCCATTCCCAGTTGACGAATCCGTTGGCTTGTTCCCACTCTCTGAGGTAGGGCTCTACGTTCTCGGCCGCTTCCGACACAGGAAGTATTTGCTCAGTACCATCGTTGAGGAGTAGGCGTAGCTGTTGTACCTGCTTGCTGTGGGGGCGGTAAATGATGTTGCAGAGTCGGCCGTGCAGAGTAGGGGAGTTCTTGCATTTCCAATCTCGGGCGGGCAGCACGGCCAGCGGGGTGGCTGCCGATTGCAGGTTGCCGCAAGACGGGGTGTCGGGTGTCGCTTGCTTGGGTAATTGTGGCGCGGCTTTGGTGTGGCAGTCATTGGCCAGTAGACGGTAACGGTAGATGTCCGCCTGGCTGGGTAACAGGCCGTAAGGGGTGGCTGTGGAGATGCCTTCGGCCACAAGGTACTCGTAGCAGAATGCGGCCTCAGCCCATTGGCCTGCAGCTGCCAGTCGCTCTGCCATTCGGGGCGAGATACCCGCTTGTCTGCCTTTGCTGAGGAGTAACTCGCATTTCATGATGGTGTCCGGCTCTTCTCCGGCTGCCGTGAGGTTAGCCAGATAGTCGCGGTACACCTTGCTGTCGAAATGCCGGTAGAGCATAGCCAGCAGTTTGGCATCGCGGCGCAGCCGGGTGCGTGTTGATTCGTCGGAGCTCAGCAGAGCACATGCCAGACGGTAGGCGGGGGTTGTGTCGGTTTCCGTGTCTTCCTGCATGATGTTTAGCACATTCTGCGCGGCGTTTCGGTTGCCTTCTGCCAGGTAATGGCGTATGAGTTGCAGGCCGCTGTCGGCGTAGCGTCCACGGAAAGCAGCGGGCGGGCATGCGGTGTGAGCCGCTACTTTGGCAGCTTGCCCGTGGTGCAGCAGGTGGGCAATAATGTCGGCGGCTTCTTCGCTATCGGGGTGTGCTGATACGATACCCAGCAACGTATCGGCAGCTTGTTGGCGTTGTGCCATGGTGCTGTTCGGTGCGCTCACTTCCGCTGCGAGGGTGAGTCGATTGCCCAGCTCATCTTCGGGTGCACGGGCGGCGATGCTCATTTCTTTGCTGAGCCCTATGGCTTCGCCGTAGGTGCGCAGCGGTGCTCGCTCTCCTTCGTAGTGTTCAAAAAGGGTGAGCAGTGCCTCGCGCGAGAAGCCGCGCAGCTCTCGCTGGCAGATGACCAGTGGCCACAGGTTGCTGCGGTTGAGCACGCGAGCCAGTTGTTCGCACGCTTGCTTCAGCTCGGTATGCCGGCTGTGCTTTTCCAGTAGTGCAAGTTGCAGTGTGAGACGGTGCAGGAGCTGGGGGGCTTTGTTCAGCGCTTCTGCTGCTATCGGGCTTCCTGTGGTGGCGGCGCATGTTACGCCGAACTGCTCGCTCTGCTCATCGTAGTTGACGGTGAGTCCGTCCGGCTTGAAATGCAGGGCTATGCGGGCATAGACGGGCAAGGTGAGGTCTTTGTGAATGGGGCGCACTCGGTTGCATTCTTCCAGCATGTGGGCAAGCACTATCCCGGCCGCGCCGTGGTGTTCTCGCAGTGCCGTGAGGAGTTTTGCCAGTTCGCTCAGGTCGCTTGCAAACGCGGCTTGCACGGTGGCCGCTGTTTCATCTGCAAGCCCCAGCAGGTGCGGGCTCCAGAGGGGGAGCTCCACAGCCGAGGCATCCGGCCAGGCCGGGTGCACACCTTCGGCTGTAACCTGTACCGGCTCCCAACCGCTTTCCTTGCCTCCCAGTGCCAGCATACAGCGCGGGGCAAGCGGGCGTAGTTCCGGCTCTAGCTCTTCATTCTGTTTTCGGATGATTTCGGCAGCATCAGCCGGATTCTCTAAATCTCGTATTTTTAGCGCTGTGAGGCAGCTTTGCGGTACTTCCTGTCCCAGATTTCGATAGTATGTAATGCCCCTGTAACTCAGGTAATCTCCCAGCGCCGCAGTATCCCGGCGCAGGAGTTCGTACCCTGGCTTATGGAGCTTGCGTGCCAGCTGGATGGCGTGCTCCGTGTTCTGCCAGAGCAGGTAGATGAGCAAATGCTCGCGGCTGTAACGCCCTCGCTTGACGTAGCTACTTACACTGCCGTGTAGGCTGCGCTCCGTCTGCAATACCGGCACCAGTGCAGGGTACTTTTCCACAATTCGCTTCTCTTGCGCCTGTGTGAAGACGACTTCTTTCCCTCCGCGGAACGCTTGGAGCAGGTGCTGTGCCTGCCGAGCCTGTACCAGGTGACAGCGAGATATGCCGAATCTCGTAGCCAACAGCACTTGTAGCAGTCGAAGCTCATCTTCGCTGAGTGCAGATGCCGTGGAGATATAGTGTAGCAGCGATGAAGCTCGGTTTCGCTGCCCCTCTGTCTTTACCAGAATATCCCGTAAGCTCAGCAGAACTTCCCGACTCGGCGCCGTGGCGAGTTTGGCACTGAGGCAGACATCGCGCAGCATCATCGCAACCAAGACGCTATCTTTCCCTTCCAGCGTCGCGGATTCAGAAACGCCCACGGTACTGTAATCGTATGTCAGCGCCGGGTCGCAGAGGCGTAAAAAGGCTTCTTCGTCTTGCGCGTGCTGCATCAGGCGTGTAGCCAGTAGCTGGGCTTCTACGCTGTCGGCCGATAATTTCTTCAAGTAAGGCTCCGGGGATTTCATGGGTGGGAACCATTCCGTCACATGAACCTCGGCGGCTGCTCCGGGGCGGGTGTAGGGACCTACATGCATGATGCTCTGCGCGTACAGGGGCAGGGAGGCGGCCAGGGATGTCAGAATCAATCTCTTCATTGGCTGGGAAAATAGGGCGTTAATTAACGGGTGAAATTGATGTGTTGCGGCATGCTTTTTTGCAGCTCATCAATCTTGTAGCTGAAGGTGTTGTATGCCGGGGCGGCGGCGCGTCTTGTTTCCGTGAGACTACTGCGCAGCAAGGTATACTTGGTGCCGCAGAGGCTTTCGCTACACTGCCGGAGCTGTGCTTGCCCGGCCGGTATGGGGGCTAAGGCGCTCGCTTTGTTGTCGTGGTGGCAGTTCAGTTGTGCCAGCTCCCGACAGCATGTGGGTGGCAGGGTGCCGGTAGAGTCGGTGTAGGCGATGAGAAACACATACTGCTGTGCCCAGATGCCGGCGGCCTCAGGGTGTTCGTTCAGGTAACGGCGGAAGTGGACATCTGCCTTGCAACCGCGCGGCCCCATGGTGATAACCACGACACTGAGCTCCCTCAGGGCGGCGTAGGTCAGGGCTTCCATGGCGTTCTCCGCCACTGGTAGGGGGGTATGCTTGGTTTGGGGCTTTGCGTGGAGATTCAGCTGTTGCAGCAGCATATTTCTTGTTTCCTCCTGCATCACAATCGTGTCGTTGTATTGCACTTTGCGTGCGTATTCCTCTTGCCAGGGCTCTGCATTGGCTCGCATAAAATGCCGTGTGCCATCCAGTGCCAACACTTCCAGTAGCAGCTCTTCTTTGCTGAGGCGGCGAACACTCAGCAGCTTCACGTCCAGTGTGCCGTAGCGGTAGGTGTGCAGCTGCACAAAGTGCTCTGCCTGCATGTAGTCGCGTATGGTCTGCAAGTCCTTATCGCTTAGGTGTTGGGCGGGTATACGGAGCGCGCGCCCTGTGGGGGTGCGCAGGGAAATGGTGGCGTTTTTGCCCCATTTTCCGGAGATTCCGGTGAGTTGTGCGAGGAATGGGCGCTCTCCGGCAACATTCCACTGTCGCAGCGGCGTCGGCAGCATCGGTTCCGGGGCTGTAAGCTCCAACTTGGGAGAACCGAATTCCTTTGCGGTAGCAAAGCCACCATCGTTTGCTGCGGCATTGAGGCTCACTGTCGCGAGGATGAGGAGAAGAAGGCGTTTCATCATTTTTGCTTTTGCGGAAGGTTGATGTGTTGTGAATATACCTGCTGGCTCGTGTTTTTGGCAGGCCGGGTATTTTTCGGCAGATTAAAATAGATAGGAATGACCTGCACGCTGTCGTTGTTGACATTCTTATCGCCGGGGCGTCCTGCTATGCCGAGCGCTTGCACTACATAGCGTCCTGTGGTGCGGGAAAGGCGAGGCTTTGCATCGCTGTATGCATAGCGCTTGCCGAATACTTCGCGTGCAAAGTTGTTCACATACTCTTCCACTTCGTGCTGCTCCAGCTCAGGCGGCAACTCGTAGGCGGTGCGTACCTCGCGCCCGCTACCTCCGCTCAGTCCGCGTTTGGCAGCAGCGGTTTGTATGGCGGTTTCGTATTCAGCCCATACGCGGTCATGCAGACGTTTTTCGGCGTGCATGACTGAGAAGTCCGGGTTGTCGTTGAAGTGGCCGTTCTCGAAATAGCGTCGGCGGCTTTCATCCGTGTAGAGCTCCGAGTAAAAGTTGTTACCTTGCACGATGATTAGTTCTTCCACTTCACCCCGGTTGCGGAATCTCAGCCTGCGGAACTCTTCTGCCACAGGTCGGTGCTGCTCTGCCAGCTGTGCGTAGCGCATTGCAGCTGCGGGGCTTTGCCTCAGGGCGGGAACCCCGGGAGCTGCGGCTTGCAGATGTCGCAGGAAGATGGTGTAGAACTTATCCATGTACCAGGAGTTTTCCAGCACATCTTTCACGCTGGCAAAGCAAGCCTCCACCTCTCGCAGGGTGGCTTCATGCTCGGCTTGGAGCGGTGCCGATATCTGCTCATCGGTAAACTCTTCTAACCTGTTCTGCAGTGCAAGGAAGAGTCTTACGGAACCATGGCACCCTGCCGCCTGCATCGCCCGTACGCCTGCCGTGAATTGGGGCGCCGGTATGCTGCGCAGAGCCAGCCGTACGCGGGCATCGCGCCAGAGCTCGGGCAGGGTATGCCCTTGTGCCAGCCGCCGCATGCGGGTTTGCCCTTCGTGCACGGCCATGATGATCGGCACCGCTGCATCCGCGTCTTCTCGGTTTTTGATGCGTTGCAGAGTTTCCAGTGCGGTGTTGAGGGTGGTGGCAAAACGATGAGCTTCGGCACAGAATTGCTCGACCGTTGCCGGCTGTTGGGCGGCCGCCACGCAGCAGATGCTCGCGGCCAATGTGATGCTCCAAACCGATACGTTCATACCCCTAAAGGCGCATGAAACAGCCAAATTGTTTCACTTTTTTGCAAAAAAAATGAAAAAAATGTGATTTTTGTGCACAAAAAAGCGGTTCGCATACGCCTTTATGTACAGAGACACATGGGAAAGGCGGTGACAGAAGGCAAAACGACCGATGCCGATTGGGATGCATGGCTGGTGCAAAACAGCCCGCGTCTCATGCTCTATGCCCGCCAGCAAACACGCTCTGATGCCGATGCTGAGGATGTGCTGCAGGGTGCACTGGTACAGCTGGTGAATGCCGTGGAGCTCGGTGAGCTGCGCGGCGGGAGTGAGCAGTGGGTAGCCTGGTGCATTGCAGCCATTCGCCACCTCGCGGCAGATGCCGCTCGCCACAATGCCACGCGCCGCACCTGCGAGCAGAATGCCGTGCCGGTAAGCAGTGTGCACAATCCCTGGCTGCGCAGCAACCACGATGACGAGCTGCGCCGCCGACACGTCGAAGGCGTGTTGCGGTCTCTACGTCCCGATTACGCGGAGGTGCTCATTCTGCGTATCTGGGAGGAGCTCACCTTCCAACAGATAGCCGATGTGACCGGAGACAACCTCCACACCATCACCTCGCGTTATCGCCGTGCGCTGAGTATTCTGCGCGAAAAACTGGCCGCTAACCCCATGCCTGAGTAACCATGAAAGCTGATAAGACAGATAAAGTGTTGAAGTTGCCGCCGCCCGCTACGGTGCCGGCCGAGACACTTGCGCGCTTGCGGCACACCGTGCACGCTGCCCGTCGGCAGGCGGCAGAGGTGGCACGGGTTGATGCGTCTCTGCGCTACCACTGGCAGCCGGCTCCGCTTTCCCCGGTGGCGCGTGAAGCCCTACGGCGCACCGTGCATGCCGCAGCGGTGCAGGGACGCCGTGCCCGTGAACAACGCCTCTGGCGCCGTTACACCCCCATTGCGGCCGCTCTTATCATTTGCGCCATTGCGGCTGTCTTCTTCTTCTCCACTCCGCAAGAGGAAGCACCTCGGCTTGCTGCCGAACAGGCTCCGCCGCCCGCGCTGCAGGTTGTGCCCCGGACCGAGCCGCAAACGGAGCTCACCGCTATCGCTCAGCGGCGCATTATCATTTGCTCCGCACCGCCGGATGTGCGCGCTACCCACGAGAACTGCTCGCCCTACCGCGCCTGTAATATCCTTTATCGTGATTCCATCCTCCTGAAAGACTCCGACAATACCGTCCTGCGTATCAGCGTCCCTCATTGCGGGAATGTTGTCCTGACAGAAGAAGTTATCTGATATGAATCTCCACCGAACATACCTGAGCCTGGTATCGGCTCTGCTGCTTATGGCAGCAGCGGCCGCAGACACGGTGCACCCCGTGCAAAAGGTAAAGTTCGGCATTGTTCCCTCTGCTGCATACGACACGGAGCGATATGTCAAACGCTCTGTTGTCCGCAATGTGAGTAGTAACGGGGCGGGAGCAGATGTGGCTGCCGGGTGGCAGCCAAGTGTGGTTAACATCTCTCCCGCTCCTTTACTCTCCCCCTCTCAAGGCGTGGCTGTCGCCTCCGTTTCCCCCGGCAGCCCGGCCGAAATCGCCGGCCTGAAAGCGGGCGATATCCTGCTCAGTATCGACGGCGAGCAACTCCGCAGTATCAGCCACTTCAGAAATATCGTGCGCTCCTCCCGAGCCGGCTCTGTACTGAGTGTCACCTACCGCCGCGGCTCTGCAGAATACGCCACGCGTGTCACTCTCTCCCTCTTCTCCTCGGATAACGAGCGCTTCTCCGAATCCCTCTCAGGCATGCAGCCGCCTCCTCAGATCGTCTCCGTCCCCAAAGAAATGCAGCAGACGATGACGCGCTACAAAAAACGCATCCGCGCGCACATTCACGCACTCCCCGAAATCGTGGACGCCCAGGCCGTCATCAATGACCTGCAGGCTCTCCGGGACATCTCAGCATCCCTTTCCGTCAATTACCCCGATTGGATGCGCGGCCAAGCCTGGGATGCCTCACTCGAATTCATTGATTCACAAGGGCGAATCGTCATCCATGGCTCCGATAATTCACTCACCGTTTCCGTCTACGACAACAACGGCCGCCTCATCCTCCGCGCCCCCCTCAATACCTACGACGACTGCCGAAGCCTACCTGCCGACATTGCCGCACGACTCAAAAATCTCTGACTTCGCAGGCCCCCGGCGTTCCTCGGCGTTCCTCGGCAAAAAAAATGCGTCACCCGCACCATTCCTGCAAAAATCCGCTTGACTTCAAGCCCTCGCCTTGCTACACTCACCCCGGCCCTGTAGCTCAGTGGTTAGAGCAGGCGACTCATAATCGCTTGGTCGCGGGTTCGAGCCCCGCCGGGGCTATT
>JAUNRE010000092.1 GCA_030535795.1 Akkermansia sp. | reverse complement strand
CCAGGGCCGCGCCACTGCGTGGCTTGCCCTGGGCTATTGTACTTTCGCCCCGCCCTGCGGGGCTTTTGAATTCCGCTCACCTTCGGTTCGCCGTACAGCTCAACAAATTGTCATTTTTCCAATTATACCAACGCGCAAGCCTATATCTCTAACTATTAAGAAAAGCCGCACAACAGGGCGTTTGTTGTGCGGCTTTTTTGCTGGAGGCGAGGGGAGTCGAACCCCTGTCCTGGACACTGTTGACGCAAGCATCTCCATGTTCAGACGCAGATTGCTGCTCTTGCCGGTGGTCCGCTCTGCGTCGGCCTTCCACCCGGCCAGGAACCTGTGGATGTCATGCCGTACGCGGTTCCCCCGCACGGCACCTGCCTACTGAGCTGAGATTCGCGACCTTAGTAGGCGTCAGGCGTTGAATCGGGCGCGTATGTTACGCAGCCATTGCGTATTCGTTCTTGGAATAGGCATTTGATTGTTTGAGCGGCTTTTAAGGAGGCCAGCCGATCAACCTCCACATGCAGCCGGCGCCTCGAATGTTCAGTCGAAACCGGGACGCCCCCATGCTAATGTTTGTGAGTTTCCTCACACCCGAGGTATATGAGTCAAAAAAAGCCGGTTCCGTTGAACACGACCGGCATTTTTCTGAGCCCGAAGGCCTCTGGGATAAGGAAGCACGCCCGCAGGGATTCGAACCCCAAACCTTCTGATCCGTAGTCAGATGCTCTATCCAATTGAGCTACGGGCGCTTTGCCTTTTAGTTTGTCACCGCTGTTGCGGTGCGCATAGTATAGCAAACTCTGCGCGATTGTCAACAACAATTTTGCAAAAAAATGATTTTTTTTGCAAAATTGGGCGATTTTTTACCCGAGACGGTACTCAAAATCGGCATAATCGAGTCGGCGAACGGTGGAGATATGGCCATCTGCATGCAAAAGCTGCACGGCGGGGTGGCACACGCCGTTGAAGTGTGTCGTCTTCACGATGGTGTAGTGGGTCATATCATCCAGCACCAGGGTATCGCCGGGCTGCAATGGGGCGGAGAAGGAGTAGTCGCCTATCACATCGCCTGCCAGGCAGGTGGGTGCGCCCAGGCGGTAGGTGTAGGGCAACACTTCGGGCTCGGCGGCGGGGCTGTAGGCCTCGCCGGGCAGCTGCACAGCGGGTACGGCTGCCCCCTGCTCGGCCTCGGTACGCACGGCGTAAACATCCGGGCGGTAGGGCATTTCGAGCACATCGGGCATGTGGGCGCTGGCGCTCACATCGAGGATGGCATGGCGGTAGCCCAGGGATTCAAACACATCCAGCACACGGGCACGCAGCACGCCGGTGTGGACACACCAGGCCTCGCCGGGCTCCAGGTAGACCTCCACCCCATAGCAGGCGCGAATCTCCTTCACCAGCGCCACCAGAGCCTCGCGGTCGTAATCGGGCTTGGTAATCCAATGGCCGCCGCCCATATTGAGGTAGCGGATGTGGGGGCTTGCCAGCAGGTTGCCGAAATCTTTCTCGAAAGCGCGGTAGGTGTCGATGAGCTCCTGAGCCCCCTGCTCGCAGAGGGTATGGAAATGCAGGCCGGAGATACCGGTGAGGTCGGCGCCGGCCAGTTGGTCGGCAGGGATACCGAGGCGGGAGCCGGGCACGCAGGGGTCGTACAGGGCGGTGTGCCCCGTGGAATAGCAGGGGTTGATACGCAGGCCGAGCTGCAGCTCACCGCTTTGCACACGGGGGTGTTGCAGGCAGAGCTCGCGATAGCGCTGCCACTGGGGCAGGCTGTTGAAGTCGATATGATGCGCGATACCCAGCAGTTCCTCAAGCTCGGCGGGTCTGTACGCCGGGGAATACACAGCGATGTGCCCCCCCATGTGGCGGGCGGCCAGCCGCGCCTCGTACAACCCCGAGGCACAACACCCGGCAGCATACGGCCGCAGGGTGTTGAAGCATGATGTAGTGGAAAATGCTTTGAGAGCCAGCAGCATGTGAGCACCACACGCCTGCGCCACATCGGACAGCAGGCGTGCATTGCGCTCCAGCGCAGGCAGGGATATGAGGAACTCTGCCACGGTATCGGATAGGGGGGGGCTTACGGTTGGGGCTGAGCCTCGGGAGCGGCAGGCTGAACCTCCGGCTGGGCGGCGGGCTGCCCCTCGGGCTGAGCGGCGGATTGCTCGGCGGGCTGCAGTTTTTCCTGCAAGGCTTTGATGTTGGGCATCAGGCTCTGAAGCTGACGCTGAGTCTTGTAGCGGATGCTCAGGTTGCCGGTGCTGCGGAAGAGACGCTGGCACATGTTGGCGGCATCGGCCCATTTGAGCAAGGCCTCGCGCTCATTGCCGCAGCGCACCTCCAGGTTGCCCAGGGCGCCCAGCAGGCGGATGTATTGCAGGTTCATGCCCGGGGAAAGGCGGTCGAGGCGCTTGGCCAGCTCGATGCCGTTCTTGAGGGTCTCGCGGGCTTCCTCGGGGTCGCCGACGAACTCCTGGCACTCACCCAGACAACGGTAGGAGAAGAAGTAATCCTCAGCAGCGCGAGCCAGCGCAGGCTCCACATCCCCCTCCGGCAGAGCCTCGCCCTCGGGGGGAGCCACCAGCTCATACAGCGCGGCATCGATGGCGAGCGCCTTGGTGTAGTACTCCTGCGCCTCGCTGAACTTACGCTGCTGCATGAGGCAGAAACCACGGCCGTTGTAAATAGCGGAAAGCATGCGCTTGGCCTCGGTCTTGTCGCGCTCAGCAGCAGGCAGGGCTTCGTAGTCCGCCAGGGCGCGGTCGTATGAATTGCAGGCGCGCTCCCAGGCCGTGAGGTCGCGTGCAACGTCGGCCAGGCGAACAGACAGCCGCAGGCGGGGGGTGGTGCCCTTGGTGCTATCGGCTGTCTGCGAGTAGTAATCCTCCATCAGCGCCAGCATGTTGCGCACGGATTCGGTAAGCTCAGGGTGGGAGGCAAGCTCAGAGGCCTGCTTACCGAGGTCATACAGCATCGCCTCAAAGAGCGCATCCTTAGCAGATGTATCGACAGGAGCCGGCGCCGCTTCGGCAGGTTTCTCCACCACCTGCGGGGTGGTTGTGGTTGTCTTCTGTTCGTCCTCACACGAGCTGAGCCCCAGCAGAGCAGACGCCCCCAGCAGGGTCGCCATTGTTCTCTGCATCACGATATTCTGCTGCTTTTTCATAACGCTCATTATTCTGAACTGTGAGGGGGCATCTCGTCAAGCCATTTCTGAGTTAGCACGAAAATTCACTGCCCTTTTCCCGCCCGAATACCCCATTTGTGCAAAAAAATTGCAAAAAAAACGCGTTTCCGTAAGTTTTTGCTTGTCTTTACCCTCCTTTATTGGCTAGAATGAGGAACACCGAAACGTCATGAAACATTTTTCCCTCTTCAAGAACCTCGCTCTGGCCTGCTGCGCCATGGCTACCGCCGTTGCCGTGAGCTCCTGCTCCGGCACATCCGCCCCCATGAAAGCTGCTCAGAAGCTGCGCAGCGGCGTAACCGCCACCGTGTACAGCTACGATGATGCCGCCTCCCCCGTACACCGCGATGTTTACCCGGCCGGTCCCCTGCCCGCCCGCACCGAGCGCGCTCTGTACAACTGGCTGCGCAACTCCGTGGTGATGGATTACTCCTATGCCTACCCGCAGTACTACATTTCTCTGGTCGACCCGCGTACCCGCAAGGAGACCGTGTGGGCCATCTGCTCCGATGGTCAGGGCAACATGACCGGTGTTCTCATCCCCAAGAGCGGCCGCCCCGCTTGGGATGCCCCCTTCACCAGCGAGCACACCATGTATGTGTGCGATTCCAAGGATCGCAAGGCTCTCAGCGGCGCTATCATGGAATCCCTGGCTGATGCCGGCTACGACAAGTACCGTATCGACACCCGCAAGGCTGTCGGCCTGACCCAGCAGCGCTACCTCATCTCCAAGCCGCTGTCCGATGCCGCTCAGAAGAAGTACGACCTCATCAAGAAGGCTGAGGAGCAGGCTGCCGCCGCTCGCCAGGCTCAGGCTGCCGAGGCCGAAGCCGCTGCCGTAGAGGAAGCCGAGTCCTCCGAGTCCACCGCCGATGATCTGCTCGAAGATTCCGGCGATGAGGAGCTCGACCTCGACCTCTGATGCCGCGCCCCTGAGCACGACACAACGCCACTTCACGCCGCCGCATGCGCCCAAAGCCATGCGGCGGTTTTCTTTTTGCCGCCCCTTGCTTGCCCCATCAGAAAAAGCCTGCGCCCCGCCACCGGACTGAACCGGAAACGGGGCGCAGGCTGTAGCGGCGCAGAAAGCCCGCAGAAGGGGGCTCAGAGGCGCGAGATGGCCGAGAGGATAGCGGCGGGGTAAAGGATATGCTCCTGCACCTGAATACGCGCGTGGAGGCTCTCAGGCGTATCGTCGGGCAGTACGGGCACGTACGCCTGCATGAGGATTTCGCCCGTATCCATACCGGCATCCACATAGTGCACGGTACAACCGGCCTGAGTAGCGCCTGCCTCGAGTGCTTGCTTCCAGGCCTCCACGCCGGGGAACGCAGGCAAGAGCGCGGGGTGGATATTGAGGATACGGCGCGGGAAAGCGCTCAGGAGCGGCTCTTTCACCAGGCGCATGAAGCCGGCCAGGCACACCATATCGACCTGCAGGGCTTTCAGCTTTTCGGCCACGGCGGCCTGAACTTCGAGCGGGAATTTGTTTTTATAGCCGCCGCAATCCATCACCTCAGCCGGCACGCCGTGGCGGCGTGCGCGCTCCAAGATGTAGGCATCGGGGTTGTCGGAAAGGACAAGCACCACCTCTGCATCCAGGCGGCCATCCTTAATGGCATTGAAAATAGACTGGCAATTACTGCCGGAGCCGGAACCAAGTACTGCTAAGCGTAACATAACGACCTCACTGTACAACAAACGCGCCCGTTTTGCAAGCCAAAACGGGCAGCGGGCAGCAAGAAAGAAACCCCTGCGGTAAGGCAGGGGTTCCGGAAAGAACAGGGGTGAGCGGCGGGTATTAGCCGGCCATCACAACGGCGGCAGCCAGCACGAAGAGGGAGATGATAACCCAGAGGATGACAAGGCCCTTGCCCTCGGCAGCGGCACCTGTACCCTGCAGGTGGTTGTACTTGCCGCGGATGCGCCCCTTCTTCATGAAGCCGTCATAGTTCTTCTGCAGCAGGGTGGCCTCAATCTGGCGCATCATGTCCAGCAGTACACCCACAAGAATGAGCAGTGAGGTACCACCGAAGAACTGCGTTACCAGCATGGGCAGGCTGCCCCATACGGACAGAAGGCTCGGCAGGAAGTAGATGAGGGTCAGGAACAGGGAGCCGGCAAAGGTCAGGCGGCTCATCGTCTGGTCCAAGAAAGTGGCCGTGGGAGGACCGGGGCGCACACCGGGGATGTAGCTGCCGCTGCGCTTCATGTCCTCAGCAATCTGCTGCGGGCGGAACATGGTGGCCACCCAGAAGTAGGAGAAGAAGAAGATCATGAGAGCGGAGATGATGTAGTAGCCGATGTCGGAGGGGGACATGAGCACGTTCACCACCGTCACCACGGAGCTGTCGGCAGAGAAAATCTGCTGCACCAGCAGCGTGGGCAATGCCAGGATAGCCGTGGCAAAGATAACGGGCATCACACCCGAGTAGTTCAACTTGAGGGGCAGGTACTGCGTGCCGCCGTTCATCACCTTGCCGCGGCCTACCATACGCTTGGCCTGCTGCACGGGGATACGACGCTGAGCCTGGGTGATGGTCACAACCAGAGCCACCACAAGCACCATGAAGAGGATGAGAGCCACCATGTTCAAAGCGCCGAGCGGATTAATCTCCAGCCCGTCGCCGGACATCACACAGGTCTTCCACGCAATGGAGAATGCGCCGGGCAGTGCATGAATGATGTTCACGGAAATGATGAGCGAAATACCGTTACCCACGCCGCGCTCCGTAATCTGGTCACCAATCCACATAAGGAACATGGTACCCGTCACAATGATGAAAATGGTGGTAACGGTAAAGATGAAGCCGGGATGCATTACCAGGTCACCCAGCCCGCTCAGGCCGATGTCGCCCGGGTTGCGCAGGGACTTAGTCAGCAGGAAGCCCTGCACAATAGCAATGATGATGGCCAGAATACGCGTATACTTGGTCATCTTCTGGCGGCCGCCTTCCTCTTGCAGCATCTTCTGCCAGCTGGGAATCACAGCACCCATGAGCTGGGTCATAATGGAGGCGGAAATGTAGGGCATGATACCCAGTGCAAAAATGCCGCACTGTTGCAGACCACCACCGGAGAAGATGGTGAGAATGGCACCCAGCGCACCCCAGGGGCTGTCGCCCTCCTGAGCCGTCTTGGCCATGTAGTCATTCAGTGCCTGCACGTCCACGCCGGGCAGCGGCAGGTGCACCCCCAAACGGACGATGACGATCATCGCCAGCGTAAAGAGAATGCGGCTGCGCAGTTCCGGCACCTTCATGGTATTGGCAAACGCGGATATCATGTTACCTGTTCTGTGTTGAGATGTTAAAAGGGGTATTTTGCAGCGGTGGGCGGGGCGAGCTCGCAGGCGCATGGGGCACTCTGTCGGGGCACCTTGCGGTCTGTCCTGCCCGGGGATTCTGAGGACGAGAAAGCGGGGGTTTATCCCCTTCCCTTCCTCACACATATGCCGGGTGGCGCTGCGCCACCCGGCCATGTGTAATCATGAGTTAATGGTATTAAGCGCGTTAGCGCCTTTTACCATTACTGGGCGCTCAGCACCGTAAGGGTGCCACCGGCGGCGGTGATCTTCTCAGCAACAGAAGCGCTGGCGAAGTCAACCGTCACGTTGAGAGCCTTGGAGAGGTTGCCATTGCCGAGCAGCTTAACAGCGTCGCAGCAGCCCTTCACCAGACCGGCAGCGCGCAGGCTGTTCTCGTCAACCACAGCACCGGCTTCGAAGAAAGCCTCAAGCTGGCACAGGTTAACGATGGCGATGGTGGACTGGAAGCGGGCGTTGTTGAAGCCCTTCTTCGGCAGACGACGATGGAGGGGCATCTGGCCACCTTCAAAGCCGGGGCGGATGGAGCCGCCGCTACGGGCCTTCTGACCCTTGTTGCCCTTGCCGCAGGTCTTGCCCAGGCCGGAGCTCTCACCGCAACCGAGGCGCTTCTTGCGATGCTTGGCACCGGGGTTGGGCTGAAGTGTTTGAAGTGTCAACATGATGGTAAAATCAATGGTTGAATGTTAATCTCAGATAGCGGCCTCCTTCTTCTTCTTGCCACGGGCGGAGAGCACCTGGTCAGCAGTACGCATGGACTGCATGGCCTTCAAGGTAGCCTTCACCACGTTAGCAGCGTTGGAGGAACCCAGGGACTTGGCGATGATGTTGGTCACACCGGCGGCCTCAAGCACGGCACGCACCTTGGCACCGGCCACAAGACCCGTACCGGCAGTGGCGGGCTTCAGCACGATCTTGGCACCACCGAACTCGGTGTAAATCTCGTGGGGGATGGTCTCGTTCACCACTACCACGTTCTTCATGGCGCGCTTGGCGGCATCGGTACCCTTGCGGATAGCGTCGGACACCTCGTTTGCCTTGCCGAAACCGTAGCCAACCTTGCCCTTCTGGTCGCCCACCACGATGAGGGCGGAGAAGGAGAAGCGGCGGCCACCCTTGACCACCTTGGCGCAGCGGTTCACGTACACGACCTTCTCCATGAGCTGCGGACCCTCCTCGACGGGGGCCTCGTTGCGGCGACCACCCTCACGGCGGGGGCCACGGCCACCACGGCCACCGTCGCGACGGGGACCACGGCCACGCTGGGGCTGAGGAGCAGCGCTCTGCTCTGTTGCGGGAGCCTTCGTTTCTTCAGTCATTGTATTAAACCTTTCTGTTTAGAATTTAAGACCGGCCTCACGAGCAGCGTCGGCCAGAGACTTGACCTTCCCGTGGTAGAGGAAACCACCGCGGTCGAACACAACCTCAGTGATACCGGCTTCCAGGGCCTTCTTGCCAATAAGCTCGCCCACCTTGGCGGCGGACTCGATATTGGCCTTCTTCATCTCCACGTTCTTGGTGCAGGCGGCGCAGAGGGTTACACCCTTCGTGTCGTCAATCACCTGTGCATAAACGTGCTGATTGGAGAAATTAACTGCCAGACGGGGGCGCTCAGGCGTAC
>JAUNRE010000020.1 GCA_030535795.1 Akkermansia sp. | reverse complement strand
GAGGTGTCGACGCGTCAGGGGCGGCGCCGAGGCCGACAGCCTGCCTCGGCGTAGGGCGTGAGCCCGGAGACGGCGGACACGATTGCTTCGGGAAAAACACCATGACATACTGTGAAACTGCGCTGCTGTCGGTCTCCTCAGCTTCGCTTCGTCGGACTCTGATTTTCTTTTTTACCTATCCCAAGGTTTCCGCTGCTGCGCAGCGTCACTTTGGGCTACTATACTTTCGCCCCGCCTTGCGGGATTTCCAATTCGGCGGCTGGCTGTTAGCTCTCCCTACGGTCGAGTATGAAGAACGCGCGGCGTGCGTACTAATGAAAGAACCGCGCCGTCAGGCGCCGAATTGGAAAGTCCGGACGACAGAAACAACGCGTATGTGTTGGAACAATGACTGCTAAGATTGAAGTGGTTATATCGCCCATGCGGGCGGTTATATTCGGGCGTTGCCCGAGTTATATCGTGTTGTCTGCGCCAACACGGTTATATCGCCGCAGCTGCCGCTGCGGCGGTTGGGCAGTTTGGCGGGCGTTCGCCCGCGGGTAGGCGTAGCTTATTCCAATGCGTACGAAGTGAGGCAACGGAGGGTGCGGGGATTCTCAAAATAATGCTTTGACGTAATATAGGCTTGTAAACGAGGGGAAGTGTGTTAAGATTGAGTCAGATGAAGCGCTTTCTGTATCTGGTGGTTCTGATGATGTGTCAGCTGGCCTGGGGTCAGTTGTTTGAGCCTGCACCCATAGACCCGGATCCGTTTGCCGCGGGTGGTGTCGGCTCGTATACGCAGACGCCGAATCGCCCGGGCGGTGCTGCGTTTGCGGATGATGATACCGCCGAGGTTGTGCCGCCTGCTGCTTCTCCGGCAGGGAATCGCTTTCGCGCCCCGCAGGTGCCGCGCGAGCAGACGCGTGTGGCTGTGTTGGGGTACCACAATTTCAGCGAGACGCGCCCGGTGAGCAGCATGTTGATGCGCACGTCGGAGCTGCGCGCCCAGATGGAGTACATCCGCCGCTCGGGGTATACAGTCATTAGCATG
Source organism: Akkermansia sp. (assembly GCA_030535795.1). GTDB lineage: Bacteria > Verrucomicrobiota > Verrucomicrobiia > Verrucomicrobiales > Akkermansiaceae > Akkermansia. The sequence continues at coordinate 27,881 of JAUNRE010000020.1, read as the reverse complement.
GCCGAGTTCCTGGAGTGGCGCTTTGGTGAGCTGCGTTTGCCGGAGAAGTGTGTGCTCATTACCCTGGATGACGGCTGGCGCAGTGTGTATACCGACGCCTATCCTGTTTTCCGGGAATACGGTTATCCCTTCCACCTTTTCCTTTATACGCGCTATCTTACCGGCCTGGGCGACAGTATGTCGCCCGCGATGATTCGGGAGATGATGCAGAACGGTGCCTCGGTGGGCAGCCACTCATCCACGCACCCGTACCCCAGCCAGTGGCGCAAGCACGAGGCCGCCGGAGCTGAGGCCTACGGAGCCTATATCGACAAGGAAATAGGTGCTTCGCGCGAGCGTCTGGTGGAGCTTTTCGGCGATATTTCGACATATTGCTACCCAGGTGGTTATAACGATGACGCCATGGTGTCGCGCATGCCGGGCTATGGCTATACGGCAGCTTTTACGGTGATACCCGGCAAGGTGACTTGCGAGGAGGAGCAATTCCGCATCCGCCGCTACATGGTGTTCGGTACCGACCCCTCCATCTTCCGTAGTGCTATGGATTTCCGCGAAACAACCGGGCGCACCACCGTGAAAACGACTGCCGAACCCGGCCGCGTTGCCCCGCAGACCCCGCCGCCTCCGTTCCCGGTGACCCCGGCCGCAGGTGAGACGGTGTCGTGCGAAGTGCCGACGATTGTGGCACAGCTGGGCGGGATGCAGAGCATTGATCTTTCGACTGTTCGCATGTATGTGAGCGGCTTTGGGCGGGTACCCGCGCGGGTGGAAACTTCTACTCGCAGCATTCAATGGACACCGCCCTGCCGCATTTATATGCCTAACCTTTCCGTTCACATCTACTGGCAAAGCACTGATGGCACCCGCCACCGCGCGGAGTGGTCGTTCAGCATCGACCGGAATGTGAAGCTACCGCAATAACACCATATATCATTCCAGAATCCACCTATTATGGACGCAGAAGATACAAAGAAGCCCGCTGACTCCGCCGAGGTGAAGCCGGCCGCTAAAGCCCGCACCCGCAAGCCCGCCGCTCGTAAGAGCCCGGCTAAGGCCGCCGCGGCTGATGGCGCTGCCGCCGCCCCCGCTGAGAAACCTGCCCGCAAGCCCCGCGCCGCCAAGGCCGCTGCTCCTGCCGCTTCCACGGCCGATGCAGCCCCCGCCGAGCAGGCCAAACCCGCCCGCAAAACCCGCACCCGCAAGGCTGAGAAGCCTGCCGCTGAGCCATCCCCGGCTCCTGCCGCACAGCCGAAACCAGCCCCCGCCGCGCAGCCTGCCCCGGCACCTGAGCCGAAAGCTGCTGAGCCGGTGAAGCCTGCTCCTGCCCCCGCTCCCGCAGAGGAGAAGAAGCCGCAGCCACGCCCGGACAATGCCCCCCGCCCCCAGGCGAATCAGAACAACCAGGAGCGTTGGGAGCGCGAACCCGACCCCCGCGATTTCCCCGCCCCCGAGCCGGCTCCCGGTTTCGCGGTGCCTGAGACGGTGGGCGGCAATGAAGGTGGTGGCGGTAAAAACCGCCGCAAGCGCCGCCGCAACCGCCGCAACCGAGAGAATGGTGAACAGCAGCCTCAGCAGGGATTTGCCCCCAGGGTGGATCCCGATGAGCTCGTGCGCCGCGCATGGAAGATTTACCTGGGCGAGGTGACAGAGGAGGGGCTGGCTCTCATGGATGACCGCACGGCCGCTGAAGCCTCCAAGCGCGCTTTCCGCGTGGCTGAGCTCTTCCTTATCGAGGCATCGCGCTATCGCCGCCCGGAGCCTCGTCCGGAGCTTCCTCAGGCCCCCGAGCTGGAAATTGAGCTCGATGTCGATACCGCAGAGGGCGAGGCAGACGCCTGACGCGCTTTTCTTCCCTGAGTAACACTGATTTGCAACTCTCCGTTCCGGCATGCCGAAGCGGAGAGTTGCTTCTTTTATACGTATTTATGCGTGGTTGGACGCATAAATGGGTATAAATGCCCGCGTGTGGGCAAGCCGATGGCGGCGGGAAATATACGCATTTATGCGCTGTTGGGCGCATAAATGGGTATAAATGCCCTGCGCGTGGTCAACCTGATGGCGGCGGTGAAATATGCGTATTTATGCGCTGTTGGACGCATAAATGCGTATAAATAGAGGAAAGGCGGATAAAAGAACCGCCTCTCACTTGCAGGTGAGAGGCGGTTTTGTGTAGTGTAAGTTCAGAGAGATGAGAAATATGCTATCGGAATCAGGCCTGAGCGGTGTCCTCCTTCTCCTCCTCGGCGGCTTCGTCCTCCTTGCGGGAAGGCATCTTGCCGGTGGTGAAGTACTGCTCGATTTCCTCGAGTGTGCGACCCTTGGTTTCAGGCATGAAGAAGGCAGCGGTGATGAAGTAAATCACGGTGAAGCCTGCCAGCCAGAAGAATACGGACGAGTAGCCCGAGGAGCCAACCCACGGCAGGAATCTGGCTGCGATGGTGGTGGAGACGAGCTGGTTGATGAGCAGGGCGATGGCCATGCCGTTGGCACGGATGCGGTTGGGCATCAGCTCAGAAAGAGCCAGCCACACGCACACGCCGGGGCCTGCTGCGTAGAAGGCGATGAACACCACGAAGAAACCCGCCACCATGTAACCGGTGAAGGAATTGGGCTTCATGCCGATTTCGGCGCGGGAGATTTCCACCTCCTTCACCTCGCCCTTGGCAAGGGGAGCCTGTCTGGAAATCCAGCCCCAGATAATGTCCATGAAGTTGGGATCAGCATCAACGATGGTGTGCTTCACGTCGATGTCGGTACCTTCGGCCTTGGGGTCGACGGATACCTCAGCCACATCCTGCTTCATGTCGCGTCCGTGGACATAGGTGACAATGAGCTGCATGCCGGGAGCCACGCTTTCGCCCTGCATGAACTCGGGGTGAAGCTTGGCGACTTCGGCATCGGACCAGGCTTTCTTCACAACATCAGCGGCAGAGACCTTCAGGGCGTTGTTGACGACGCTGGCTTTCACGATGTCGGTAACGTCCACACGCTTGTTCTCAACGGAGAGGAACATGCAGCCCACGCCTGCCAGGCCGACGATGATGCCCAGCGTACCCATCTTGAGGAGGAAGGTGCGCCCCTTCTTGTCTACCAGGGAGACGGCTACGATGGTCATGAGCATGTTCATGAGCTTAATAGCCAGGTCTGCCCAGTTAGCGAAAGACCCCTGCAGGCCTGCCTGCTGGAAGATCTTCACCGAGTAATTGAGCACAGAGTTGATGCCGGTAGCCTGAGTGCAGGCCAGCACCACAACGGCAAGGCAGAAGGGAATGACGTACTTGCGCTGCAGCAGGCGGTCGCCCTTGGCAGCTTCGGCCATGGCGGCTTTCTCGGCGGCTTCGCGGGCGTCGGACTCCTTCATTTCCTGCAGAATCTCGCGAGCGGCGTCATCACCGTTGTTGGCAGCGAGGGAGAGCAGAGCCTCATCTTCGCGGCCGTTGCGGTAGAGCCAGCGGGGGGATTCCTTCAGTTTGAAAGCACCGATGAAAAGAATGATACCGGGCAGAGCGGAGCACCAGAAGATAACCTGCCAGGCAATCTGCTTGCTTTCGGTAGATACGGTCATGTCTTCTGCGGCACCTACAATCTCGGTGGTGACCAAGCCGATAACGGCGGCGAACACCAGACCTACGGTGAGCATGAACTGGAACATGCCGGTGCCCTTACCTCGTGAGTTGGCATCCAGACACTCAGCCAGATACATGGGGACTACCACACCCACCAGACCTGCAGAAGCGCCCTGGAGAATGCGACCCAGCATCAGCATGACGAAGCTGCCTGAGGAGAAGCAGATGACCGGAATGCTCAGCGTGAAGAGCAAGGCGGAGATGATGATAACTTTACGACGCCCGAGCCACTCTGCCAGCATACCTGCGAACAGGGAGGAGAGCACGGAACCCGCCAACACGGCTGCAACCACGAGCGAGAGTTCCGAGGGGGTGTAGGTGGAGGTCTTTTCGATGTACGGCAGGGCGGCGGCGATAACGCCTACGTCGATACCATAAAGAAGACCACCAAGACCTGCCATTACCATGAGGTAAACGGCGTAGCGCTTGACCGAGGCTGAGAGCTCGGTTGTCGTTGTATCTGTACTCATAACGTGTCCATTATACCACTCTCATCTGACAGTTCAATCCAAAAAATCGGGTCGGAACAGGTATTTTTGTGCCATGTTCCGTTGTGGATTGACATCTAACTTGTTCTGAAACGTAAAAAATGCTTCAGAAAGCGAGTTGAGAGAGAATTTTTTCGACGGAAGCAGAGTTACAGGGGATGGAGGTGGCCCAGGGCTCGCGCCGCAGCCAGGTGCGCTGGCGTTTGGCGTATTGGCGGGTAGCGAGTGCGAGTGCCGCGGTGAGCTCTGCTCGCGAGGTGTTGCCGGCAAGGTGGTCGCGTATGAGGGCGAGCCCCAGCGTTTTCTCTGCCGTGGGGGAAAGATCCGGCGGCAGGGCTGCCACTTCGTCGATAGCGCCGTCGGCCAGCATGCGTGCGGCGCGTGCCGCAATGCGGGCATCCAGCTCGGGCACCTCGCGTGTCAGGCAGAAGCCGGGGCCGCAGGCTTGCGGCTGCCAGTTGTTGCGCCAGTAGGAGAGAGGCTTGCCCCCGAGCAGGACGATTTCCAGGTTGCGGATGACATAGCGGGGGTTTTGCAGGTTGGTGGCAGCGGCTCCCTCGGGGTCGGCCTCCTGCAAGCGGCGCACTGCTTCGGCGGCGGGCAGTGCCTCCAGCTCTGCGCGCAGGGCGGGGTCGCCGGGGGGAGCGGGGGATATGCCGTGCGAGATGAATTTAACGTACAGCCCACTGCCGCCGGTGATGATGGGAGTGGCGCCCCGCGCGAGGATGGCATCGATGCAGGCCTGGGCGCGGCGCGCGTGGGTGGCGGCGTCGTTGTTTTCGCTCACCTCCATGGTGCCGATGAGGTGGTGGGGTATGCCGCACTGTTCCCCGGCTGTGGGAGCGGCGGTGAGCACGGGCATGGCACGGTATACCTGGTAGGCATCTGCGCTGATGATTTCAGCATTACCCAAGCGTTGTGCCAGCGCAACAGCCACGGCGCTTTTACCGCAGCCGGTTGGCCCCAGTATGAAGATGGGCGACATCCGGTGTGAGCAATTCCGGGGTTACTTGGGTGCGGGGCCGTATTTGTTGGGGCCGTAAATGCGGTGCTGAGTGGAGGTGTAGAGGATGACGCTGAAGAGGATGATGTCGGCTCGCAGGGCAGCCCAGCACCACTCGGTGACGCTGCGGGTGAAGAACTCCGGCATGATGCCCATGCTGTGGCAAGCTATGCCGATGCAACCGAAGAGGGCAAGCAGGAGGCAGATGATGTAGAGCCCGGGGCCGCGGCCCTGGTCGTGGAAGCGGCGGATGGTCACGGAGGTGAAGGGGCAGATGAGCAGCATCGGCAGAATCCACCATACCCATATCGGGATGTCGGCCAGTGCGTGGTTGTGATGCAGAATCAGCAGGATGAGCCCCTCGATGGACAGAAGCGCCATGGCGCTGAGGGTGAACGCCCAGAACTCACGGCGGGTGCTGCGGCCGCGCGGGTCGAAATAGAGACGCAGGCAGTGCAGCACGTTGTGCCAGGGGCTATTGGGGCGCGAGGAGCGCAGGGGGTGATGGCAGGTGTCGCAGAGGTGCGGCAGACGATTGTTTTCGGCCATGATGGGCTGGCCGCAAACGGGGCAGTCGCCTGCGTATGTGTGAATGCCTGCGATGGGGCCGGTAATCTGTGTCGTTGTCATGATATCTGTTTGATTGTAAATGTTTGAGGTTGTCCGTATCTATTAGCGCCGGGGGTGCCGGCACGCAGAAATTGTATGAGCAGAAAGATGGTATAGGAAAGGATGATAAGCCCCCAGCCCATGAGCCACCCGCCGAGCATGAAGAGGGATGATTCGGGGCTCATGCCCAGTAGTTGGCTTACACCCACTGCCAGCGCGAAGAAGACAAAGAGGGGGCCGAACGGGGCATCTGGGCCGCACAATACCAGCGAGAGCATCGGTAGCACCAGCGGCAGTCCGAGCGGCAGGTAACAAAACAGCCATTTGCCGCTCATGCCTACATCGTGCAGGCGCCGCACACACAGGGTGCAGAAAGGGGTGAAGAGTGCCGCCAAGCCCAGCAGGTAGAGGCATTGCACAGCCATGGAAGTGGCTGAGAACCAGTCGGGCATCTCGCCTTCAGGGTCGATGAGTCCGCTGCCAATGCATGCGGCACAGTAGCTCCACAGCAGCCATATAATCCAGGGAAAAGCAAAGAAGCCCCACAGCTCGCGCCGCGTGGCTCGTCCCTTCAGCGTGAAGGTATGGCGTATCACGTTGCAGAAGTTTGCTGTGAGGGAAAAGGATTTCATGTTACTTATTCGAGTGGGTATTTAACGCTGGGACCGTATTTGTTGGTGCCGCGCTCGCTGTCCATGAGGCAGAGCATGAGGATGATGAGCGAGAATACGGCGGCCAGCGCGCCCGGAGCTAGGGCGGCAATGACGCGATTGGAGGTGAAGACTCCATCCGTGCCCGGACCACCGATGAGAACAAAGGCGGTCATGAGACACATGGCGCCCACGCCGACCAGGGCACCCAGCCACAGCAGCAGGGTAAGCATGGGCAGCAGCATGCTGCGGCCTACGTCGTGCAGGCGGCGTACCGTGACGCTGAAAAGCGGCAGGGGTACACATACCAGCCACAACAGCATGGCTGCGCCTGCCATGGCGCCGAGGATGGCAATGGCCATGCCGGGAAGCTGCGGTATGGGGTACACATGCTCTCGAATCATGCTGATGATATGCCCGCCGACAATAAAATCGAGCAGCAGCGCCAGAGCCAGGCCAATGCCGCCTGTGATGATGGCAAAGCCCCAGAACTCTCGCCTTGGGGCGCGCCCCCGCCATACCAGGGCTTTTTTCCAAGCCAGCTTGCAGTTGTGATTCAGGGCTTTTTGCTTGCGGGCTCGCAGCAGCAGGCTACAACCCGGGCAGGATTCGGGCAACTTGTCTTCGAGCACCGGCAGCTTTGTGCTGCAGCGCGGGCAGAGCAGGTCGGTGGTGATGGGGGCTTGGTCGGTCATGGTATTAGTTGCCAGGGTATTTGGGGCTTACTCCATATTGATTGGTACCCCGCTGGCTATCGAGGAGGATGAGGATGAACAGATACACACCCAGTGCAAGGGTGGCGAGGCTTACCACCAGGTGGAACAGCAGAAGGTCAGACAATGCGGCAAACATCGGTAGCAGCTCGATGAATGGCAACAGCAGCAGCACAATGAAGGCCGATACCCACCACCCACTGTAGCCTACATCGTGCAGACGGCGTATGGTGGCGGAAATCTGCGGAACGGACAACAGCAATTCGAGTCCGATAAAGACAAGAGCCAGGATGATGAGAGCAGTTTGTGTTTCGGCGGGCAGGTATGTCGGCAGGTCAGCTGTGTCGGGGATATTGAGTGCGTAAAGGGCTTCCGGGGGCAGCAGCATGGCGATACCTATTTGCATGGCTGTGATGGCAATGAAAGCGAAGATGCTGCTGAAGAGCACGAAGCTCCATAGCTCGATGCGGGTGGCGCGGCCACGCAGGACGAATGTCTTGCTGAGAGCCAGCAGGAAGTGCTGCCACAGGCTGTTTGGGTTGTCGGGGCGCAGGCGGTAGCCGCAGCCGGGGCAGCGTGTCGGTAGCAGGCCGCCGGTTGTGTGGAGCTCGTGCGCACAGGCAGGGCAGGGGCCTGCCTGTTTTTGCGGCAGCGCAGGGAGTGTAGGGGGGGCTGCCAGTAGCGCAGAAAGCGTTATTTGCTCGGTGCCGTTTGTCGGTCTTACGAGGGTCGTCTCCATCAACTTGCCGACAGCCAGCAGGGCACGCAGCTCATCGAGCGTGTGCGGGCCTTGCGCCTGTTGTTCGGCATTGATGTAATAATAAAGACGCATATTAGTTCAACCGTGCGGGTATTTGACGGAGGGGCCATATTTATTAGCCCCGCGTGAGCTGTCCATCAGGGAAAAGACGAATACGGTAATGGCAAGGGCCATCTGTGCCAGATACAGCGGAATACCCACGCTGTCGTATCCGGCTGTGTTTATCTGTTCGGTTATTTCATTGAGTCGTGCGTTGCGTGAGGGCGCATCCTCGATGGCAAAGATGAGCTGCCAATTGACAGAGGCAATGACGGCAGCTGCATGCGTATAATAATATATCTGCCAGCCTATGGAGAACAACCACATCAGCAGATACCACCAGCCGCCGCGTCCGATATCGTGCAGGCGGCGTACGGAAAGCCCGATGAAAACGCAGATGAACCACAACCACACCAAGGCGCATATGCCAAGCATAATCCAGGCAGGTAGCATTTGCGCGGCTGTGAGCCAGCTTGCGAGGCCGTGGCTATCCGGCGTGAGCGATAGGGCCGTGCAGGTGCCAAAGATGAAGATGGTTACGACGAATACCAGTAGCATGATCAGCATGGCGAACAAGGTAGTGCTCCAGTATTCCATGCGCGTGGAACGTCCGCGCAACATGAAGGGGCGTGAAAGTCCAAGGAGGATGTGTTGCCACATCCCATCCTGCTCCGGTGCCAGTCGGAAATGGCATTCCGGGCATGTGGCGGGGAGCTTGCCGTCAGCTCCGGTGCTGAGTTCTTTTCCGCAGCCCGGGCATGCGCCGGGAGCTTGCGGCATGGGCGGAAGGTAGGGGCGACCTGCCGCTGCCGGGAACGGCGGAAGCAAGGGGGCGGAGGAGTCCCCGGACTGCATGAGCACTGTCCCCAGTGGGTACCAGTGCTTATCACCCACAGCGGCTATCTCGGTGGAGGGTGCCACCTCACCACTCAACAACATGGCACTGAGCTCTTGCAGTGTGTGCGGCCCCTTCGGTGCGGTGCGGTCGGCATCCAGGTGATAATACTTCTTGTCCATTGTCTTTTCTCATTCTGACTCAAACCCCGAGCGATGTCAAGTCTATAACGCGTGTTGGGGGAAATGGAGCGTCAGCTTTGTTCGCTGTCAGCCTTCGGTTTTTCGCGGGTCAGGTATTTCATGATGGCGTAGAGCACGGCAAGAAGCAATACGCCGGCTACGATGAGGTGGCTTTCAGACTTGACGGCTTCGATGAGCGCCTCGGGCGATTCGAGAATGCCGGGATGCTCGCGCCCTACTTTGTCGCCGAACCAGGCAAGCACCCAGCACCAGATGGCGGAGCCGGTTATCGTGGTGAGGCTGAACATACCGAAGTTTACGCGCGCCATGCCGGCGGGGATGGAGATGAGGTGGCGGATGACGGGCAGGAAGCGCGAGAAGAAGATGCCTGCCGTGGAGTATTTGCGCATGAATGCCTCGGCTGTTTCGACCTTGTGCTGAGGCATGAAGAAATACTTGCCGTAGCGGTAGATGAACGGGCGCCCTACCCACAGAGCGCATACATACATCACGACAGACCCCAGGTATGAACCAACGGTGCCGGCCAATACCACGCCCCAGAAACTCATCTGCCCATCCGGAAGAGCTGCCAGAATAGCGGCCGGCGGCACTACTACCTCGCTGGGAACAGGCAGAATGGAGCTTTCCATGGCCATCAGCAGTACCACTCCCCAGTACCCCCATTCAATCACCCAGCCCATCCAGGTGTTAATCAGCTCGTGTAAAATATCATGTAGCATGTCCAGCATTATGCACATTCTCTCTCAAAAGACAAGCGAAATATCGCACAGCGCTATGTTGCGTGCGCCTTCGCGCGCGCGCGCGTGGTAAATTAGGTGAAAAAAAAGGCGGCGCCGGTGTGCCCTTTGAGTTTCGAGGCGGACTCCATTTCTTCTACAAAAAGGGGTGAGTCCTTCCCGGTTGCTTTTTACTCGACTCCGATGTTGCCCAAAATAGATATGTTAGAAAAACGAGCAAAAAAATATAATAGAGAAAAAATGTTATGTTAGATAGAAAACGGCCGATAAACGGAGCATGAAATATAAGATGCAAAGCTGCTGCTTCGAAAACGAAAAAATGTAGCTTGTGAGACGCATGTAAGGTAAAGACGGAATCGGGAGCGATGAGTTTTTAAATTTTAAATCCCGCAAAGATGCTGGGCGATATAGGATATGGATGGGGAATTAAAATTTTTAACAGCAGAAGAAAAGCGCGTGGAAAATGAAAAATGCCCGATGAGACGAAAGTGGAAAAGGGAATCGCTCTAAAATACACCCTGTTCTTTAGTAGGAATATTACGGCAATTTTTGAGTACATGCAGCCATTCCTACGCAAATCTTGAATTCTTAGTGAGGTTGATTTTTCAAAAAAATGAGCAATTTGGGGGTAAAAGTGGCTTGAATGAACAAAAAATGAGTGTTTTCGAGAAAGTAAAAAGTCTATTACTTGAAAAAAGTGTTGAGCAATTGATCTCATTTGAGCTGTTTGGCGGCTTCTATTTTGGAGAGGGTAAATCAGAAAAAATTGAAAAATCGGGTAAAAATGGCTCAAAAATGGCGAAAAATGGGCTAAAATAATAAAGCAGTGTTTACGACATGGCGAAAAAATGAATATTTTTGTGAATCTCGCACGCGCGCGAAAAAAAAGTTTGAAAAAACGCGTGACAAAATTGAACGGAAGGAGTAGAATTGCATCGCAAATTACATGGCGGGAAGTTTCGCTAAAGTTCTGTGTGTATGTTGTACGCTGGCAGCGACCTGTGGGTTGGTGTTCGGTGGACTCGTGTACTATGTGTTTTGCACGGAGCATGCGGTGGTGGATAACACGCCGCGAGACTACTACGACCTGAGTGCCGATGTGCAGGGGCAGCTCTTGCCTGAGGCGAAAAACATCTACCGCGCATCGCTTAGTGGCTCGGGGACAACCGAGCAGTACTTCCGTTTTGATGTGGATGAGCAAGACTTGCGCAAGGTGGAGAGCTGGCTGTTTTCCTACTCCCAGGCCGAGGACTTGAAAAAGGAAGTGACCGGCGGAATCGCCGCAACGATTCCGGCTACGCAAAAACTGGAATCGCCTGAGTGGTGGCAGATACCCTCCGAGTCCGAGGGGGTCAGCTATGAGTTCACTGCGCCTGATAATAGCCGCAAGGCTGTGAAAGCCTATGTGGATGCAACGAATGGGCGCGTGTGGGTGAAGTGGCAAAAGAAGTGAAGCTGATAGGGCTATGAATCGCGGCTGTTTGGTTGCGCTTTGCGTGGGTATTGGTTTTCTGATGTTGTCCATTTGGGGAACCGGGGCGTTCTTTGCGGCTGAGTACCATGTGGATGAGGCGCCTGTTTCGAGGCATGAATTGTCGGCCGCGGCATGTCGGTATATACCGGAAGGGGCGCAGAATGTGTGGAGGGCCTGGTATTACTGTGGGCAGGTTAGCGATCATTACCTGCGTTTCGATATGCCGGTGGAGCGTATGGGGGAAATCGAGAGCTGGCTTTTGGGCGGAAAAGAGGAGGTGCGTGACTTGAAGAAAACGGATGTTGTCGGAGAACTGCCCGAATGGCAGATTCGCGATGTGGCGCAGCCGGATTGGTGGCAGGTTGCGAAAGATGCCAAGGGGGTGAGGTACCAATTTTTCCGTGGGCGTGACTATGTGAGTGTTCTGGTGTTGCCGGCGGAGCGCCGCGTGTGGCTGGTATATTTCAAAGTATAGTCACAGTTTGCACGCGTATGCGTGCGCGATGGCGTTTTCTAAAGTGTGCATTCTAAAATAGTTAGCTCTCTGTTGGAAGAAAATTAAAAAAAAGGCTTGCATTTTGGGGGGAAGTATGGCATATATCTGCAAGTTTACACTGTACCATGCCTAAAGACACATCTATCAAAAAGATATTGGTCATCGGTTCGGGCCCCATCATCATCGGGCAGGGTTGTGAGTTTGACTACTCCGGTACCCAGGCCTGTAAGACATTGAGAGAAGAGGGGTACGAGGTAGTGCTTGTCAATTCCAACCCCGCCACGATCATGACGGACCCGGAGACGGCACCGCGCACTTACATTGAGCCGCTCGCACCTGAGTACATTGAAAAAATCATTGCCCGTGAGCGTCCGGATGCTCTGTTGCCGACGTTGGGTGGTCAGACGGCATTGAACGCAGCCATGGAACTGCACCGCACCGGAGTGCTGGAGAAGTACGGCGTGCGTGTCATCGGCGCCGATGCTGATGCTATCGACAAGGGTGAGGATCGCCAGCGCTTTAAGGATGCCATGCTGAAGATCGGGCTGGACGTGCCGGCCTCCGGCGTGGCTCACAATATGAGCGAGGCATGGGACATTGCCAAGAATGTGATTGGTAGTTACCCCATGATTATCCGTCCGGCTTTCACTCTGGGCGGTACCGGCGGCGGTATTGCTTACAACAAGGCTGAGTACGAAGAGATTGTGCAGCGAGGCCTCGATTTGTCCCCTGTGCATGAGGTGCTGATTGAAGAGTCTTTGCTCGGCTGGAAGGAAATTGAGATGGAGGTGATGCGCGACTGCGCTGACAACTGCATCACTATCTGCTCCATTGAAAACCTTGACCCCATGGGTGTGCACACGGGTGACTCCATCACCGTGGCTCCCGCTATGACGCTGACGGCTCGCGAGTATGCCGTGCTGCGTGAGGCTTCTTTCGCCATTATCCGTGAGATTGGTGTGAAGAGCGGCGGCAGTAATATTCAGTTTGCCGTGTGCCCCCGTACCGGTCGCCAGGTGGTTATCGAGATGAACCCCCGCGTGAGCCGCTCCTCGGCTCTTGCCTCCAAGGCTACCGGCTTCCCCATTGCCAAAGTTTCGGCCAAGTTGGCCGTGGGCTACACGCTCGATGAGCTCAAAAACGACATCACTCACACAACTCCGGCCTCGTTCGAGCCCACCATCGACTATGTGGTGTGCAAGGTGCCGCGTTTCACCTTCGAAAAGTTTAAGAAGGCTGATGAGCGCCTGACAACCGCGATGAAGAGTGTGGGCGAGGTGATGAGCATCGGCGCTACCTTTAAGGAATCCCTGCAGAAGGCACTCCGCTCGCTGGAGACGGGGCGCTGGGGGTTCGGCTTCGATGCCAAGGAGCCGGTGAATCCCACTCGCCAGGAAATTTCCGCCAAGCTTTCCGTGCCGAATGCCGACCGTATCTTCTGGATTCAGACCGCATTTGTCAATGGATTCACAGCGGAAGAGATTGTGGATCTGACCCAGATTGACCCCTGGTTTATCGACCAATTGCAGCAGCTGGCAGAAGCCGGTATGCAGTTGAAGACGCTCGACTTGCTCGAAGCGAAGAAACTGGGCTTCTCTGACCGCCAGATTGCCTATGCTCGCGGTTGCTCCGAGGATGACGTGCGCGCTGAGCGTAAGGCCAAGGGGATTCTGCCGACCTTCAGGCTGGTGGATACCTGCGCATCTGAGTTTGAGGCTGTTACGCCCTATTATTACTCTACCTACGGTGCGGAGCAGGAGGCGCGTATCTCCGACCGCAAGAAGATTATGATTCTTGGTGGTGGTCCCAACCGAATCGGCCAGGGTATCGAGTTCGACTATTGCTGCGTCCACGCCTCTTTCGCTCTGAAAGAACTGGGTTACGAGACAATCATGGTCAACTCTAACCCCGAGACCGTGTCTACGGACTATGATACCTCCGACAAGCTTTACTTCGAGCCGCTGACTCTGGAGGATGTGCTCAACATCTGTGATGTCGAGCAGCCCGAGGGTGTCATCGTGCAGTTTGGCGGGCAGACCCCGCTGAACCTGGCTGCAGCTCTGGCCGAGCGTGGTGTGCCCATCATTGGCACCAGCCCCCGCAGCATTGAGCTGGCCGAGGACCGCAAGTACTTCTCCGCTCTGCTTGATGAAATCGGTCTGCGCCAGGCCGAGGCCGGCACGGCTACCAACGAAGAGGAGGCCGTGACTGTGGCTCAGCGCATTGGTTTCCCGGTGCTCGTTCGCCCCTCCTTCGTGCTGGGTGGTCGCGCCATGATGATTGTGTACGATGAGCAGGAGCTGCGCACTTACATGCGTGAGGCTGTGGATGCTTCTCCTGAGCGTCCTGTGCTGGTGGACCGCTTCCTTCAGAATGCGCTCGAAATCGACGTGGATGTTATTGCCGACGGCGAAATGAGCGTGGTGGGAGCCATCATGCAGCACGTTGAGCCTGCGGGTATTCATTCCGGCGACTCCGCCTGTATGATTCCGCCCAACAAGGTGAGCGACAAGATGCACGCTGAGATGATGCGCGCTGCCAAGGAGTTGGCTGCCAAGCTCAACGTGAAGGGCCTCATGAATTGCCAGTTCGCCATCAAGGATGAACAGCTCTATGTTATCGAGGTGAACCCCCGTGCTTCGCGTACGGTGCCGTTCGTCTCCAAGTCTATCGGCGTGCCGCTGGCTAAACTTGCCGCCAAGGTGATGAGTGGTATGAAGCTCACGGAGCTCGGCTTCACCAAGGAGGTGGTGCCGCCCTACTACACCGTGAAGGAGGCTGTATTCCCCTGGAATCGCTTCCCCGGCATCGATGTGGTGCTGGGGCCGGAGATGCACTCCACCGGTGAGGTGATGGGTATTGATACTGACCCTGAGCTGGCGTACATGAAGAGCCAGATTTCGGCCTTTAACCCGCTGCCGGAGAAGGGGCTCGTGTTCATCTCTGTACACGACCGCGATAAGGACACCGTGCTCGATATCGCTCGCAACATTGCAGACGCCGGTTTTGATATCTGCGCTACGAAGGGTACGATGATTCACCTGCTTCAGCATGGTATAGAGTGTGAACGCGCCTACAAGGTGCTGGAAGGCCGCCGCCCCAACATTGTAGACCGCATTAAGAATGGTGATATTGCATTCGTTATCAATACACCCGGATCTCACGACGCTCGTGAGGACGAGGTGGCTATTCGCGCGGCTACTGTTAACACCAAGGTGTCTTACGCGACGGATCTTTCCTCCGCACGCGCCTGTGCCGCTGCCATTCTGCACAATAAGAACAAGGTGGCCGGTGTGCGCACCCTTCAGGAGTACCACGCTTCCAATTAAACAAACGGCTTAGCAGTGCGGGCGTACATGCCCGCCAGCCAAAAAAGCCTGCACCATGACTGCTGATACCGGCAGATAGGGTGCAGGTTTCGTTTTAAGCTTTGCTTGCAGCTATCGGGTTAATTCTGCTCGGCCAGGGTAGCGTAGTAGTGCTCCAGCAGGGAGATGATACGCCCGCGTTCGTACGGGGCAAAGGATGCCCAGCCTGCGGCATCCAGCTCCATCCAGGCGGATTTGATGCTGTGCAGCATTTCTGCCCCGGCCGGGGAAAGCGCTATGATGCGGCGGCGTTTGTCGACCGTGGCTCCGGTGCGGGTGATAAGTCCGGCTGCCTCCAGTTGCCGCAGCAGCAGGTTGACATGCTGGCGGCTCAGTTCGCGCGCATCGGCCAGGGCAGAGGGCTCCATGCCCTGCGGGGTGGCTTGCAGGCTCTCCAGCAGCAGGTATTCATTGTAAGAGAGATGCACGCGGCGCAATACCGCGTTGAAAGCATTGTCGATGTTTTTCCACAAGGTCATCCAACGCTGAAAAAAATCACTATCAGTATCGCTCATAAAGTTGATTTTATTATGCAAAGTTAAGCGATTTTGTCAAGCCTCGATGACAACTTTTTGTCCGATTGTCACACGATTGAATAGCGTGAGCATGTCTTGCGGGGCAAGGCGGATGCAGCCGTGCGATGCCGGCGTGCCGAGAAGCTCGGTATCGTTGGTGCCGTGTATGTAGATGTAGCGGGCTCGCGTGTTGGCATTGTGGGGTTCCAGCCCATGCAGGGCGAGAATGCGCGTGAGAATGGCGTCATCCCCCCGCGCGGCGGTCGGGTAGGTGCCGACGGGGATGCGCCCGCGAAAGACAGTCATGAGCGGTGCATTTTCCCCGTGCGCGGACCATACTTCAAAGAGCCCGAGCGGGGTTCGCCCGGAGCCTTCCTCACTACCGGTGCCGGTTTTGCCGGTTGAGCAGTCGAAGCTCAGTTCTTCAAAGCGGAGCTTTTGCTCGCGGATGGAAATGCGTATCATCTGAGACGCCTGCCATGAGCCATGCCGTATGGGGAGGCATGGCTCATGGCTCTGAGTAGCTTTTTAATACCTGTAGGCTTCGGCCTTGTAGGGGCCTTCTACCTTCACACCTATATAATCTGCCTGCTTTTGGGTGAGCGTGGTGAGGTGCACGCCGAGCTTGGCAAGGTGGAGGCGAGCGACTTCTTCATCGAGCACCTTGGGAAGCACCTGCACGGTGTTGGCGCGGGTGCCACGGTCCTGCCACAAAGCTATCTGGGCAAGCACCTGGTTGGTGAAACTGTTGCTCATCACGAAGGAAGCGTGGCCGGTCGCGCAGCCAAGGTTCACCAGGCGCCCCTCTGCCAGCAGGTAGAGGCTGTGGCCGTCGGGGAAGGTGTATTTATCCACCTGGGGCTTGATGTTGGTGCAGATGATACCCTCACGGGTCTGCAGGCGAGCCACCTGAATCTCGTTGTCGAAGTGGCCGATGTTGCAGACAATAGCCTGGTCTTTCATCTGCTCCATGTGCTCTAGGGTGATGATATCGCAGTTGCCGGTGGTGGTGACGTAGATGTCAGCCATGCCAAGGGTGTCTTCCACGGTGAGTACGCGGTAGCCTTCCATGGCTGCCTGCAGGGCGCAGATGGGGTCAATCTCTGTCACGATGACCTGGGCACCCAGCCCACGCAGAGCCTGAGCGCAGCCTTTGCCTACATCGCCATAGCCGCAGATGACGGCAACCTTGCCGGCTATCATGACGTCTGTTGCGCGCTTAATGCCATCGGTAAGGCTTTCGCGGCAGCCGTAGAGGTTATCGAACTTGCTCTTGGTGACAGAGTCATTCACATTGATGGCGGGGAAGAGCAGGCGGCCGTCGCGCTCCATTTGGTAGAGACGGTGCACGCCGGTGGTTGTTTCTTCGCTCACACCCATGATTTCGGGCATCCAGCGGTGGAAAATTCCGGGCTGTTCGGCACCGATGCGGCGCAGCAGGGCTTTGATGACGCTTTCCTCTTCGCTTCCGGAGGGGGTGTTCACCCAGTCATCGCCGTTTTCCATTTCGTAGCCCTTGTGCAGCAGCAGGGTGGCATCGCCGCCATCGTCCACTATCAGCTGCGGCCCCAGGCCGTCCTTGTGGCTGAGAGCCTGCCAGGTGCAGTCCCAGTATTCTTCGAGCGTCTCGCCTTTCCAGGCAAAGACGGGAACGCCGGCTGCTGCTATGGCGGCTGCCGCGTGGTCCTGGGTGGAGAAAATGTTGCAGGACGCCCAGCGAACCTCGGCACCGAGAGCCACTAGGGTCTCGATGAGGATGGCAGTCTGGATAGTCATGTGCAGTGAGCCGGTGATGCGTACGCCTGCCAGCGGCTGCCGGGGGCCGTATTTCTCACGGCATGCCATCAGTCCGGGCATTTCGTATTCCGACACCTGAATTTCCTTGCGTCCCCATTCCTGCAGGGAGATGTCTGCCACTTTGTAGTCTGCTGTTGCGTTCATGTCAGAGAGATTTTACCGATAAATGTACCATTCGTCAATTCTAAGTTGACTTGCATACTCAACTCGTGTTAGTGTAGCGGGGCATGAAGCGTATTTTTACTGTCGTCATAACTGTTATGTCGTTGGCCGCTGAGTTGGCGGCGGCACCGTCTGCTCCGGTACAGATTGCTCCGGCGCTGATTCCCGCCCCTGTTCATTTGCAGGTGAGTACGGGAAAACCCGGGTTTGCCATGGGGGGAGGTATACGCGTGCACCACAGCGTGAGCCGCAGCGAGTTGGGCCGCGCGGCCATACGTGCCCTCATGGCGGCCGGAGTGGAGGTGCTGCCGGAGGAGAATGTGGGCGAGCTCACGGTGACTCAGGAGCCGCACGAAAACTGCGAGTGGTATGCAGTCCGTGTTACCCCGCAGGGGGTAGAGCTGCGTGTGGCGAGTCCGCAGGCGCTGCACTACGCTGCGCAAACGCTGGCTCAGAGTCTTGTGCAGGATGCCGAGGGCGCCCCGGCAATACCGTCTATGCAGGTGGAGGATGCGCCGTTGCTGGCGTATCGCGGTCTGATGCTGGATCCCTGTCGCCATCCGCAGACGGTTGAGCAGACGTGCAGGATGCTCGACCTCATGGCTCGCTATAAGCTCAACCACCTTCATTGGCACCTGGCGGATGACCAGGGCTGGCGCATCGAGATAAAAAGTGCTCCCCGTCTTACGGAGGTAGGGTCGCACCGTGCCGAAACTCCTACCCTGGCCAACCACGATGTGGGCGATGGTAAACCCACCAAGCCTTTCTTTTTCACGCAGGATGAGGTGCGCTATGTGGTGGCCTATGCCAACAGCCTGGGTATAACCGTGATACCGGAGATTGAGGTGCCCGGGCATTCCTGTGCGGCCATAGCAGCGTACCCCGAGCTGGGCAATACGGATATACCGGGCTATGCCCCGCGTGTGGCAACGACTTGGGGGGTGCTGCCCTATACCTATGCGCCCCGGGAGGATACGCTACGCTTTCTGCGTGGGGTGTTTGCCGAGATTTGTGAGCTTTTCCCCAGGGCTCCGTATGTGCACATCGGCGGCGATGAGGCGCCGCGAGACCAGTGGCAGCAGAGTGAGTTCGCCCGCAGTTTCATGAAGGAGCACGGCATGCGCCATGCCGGCGAGATTCAGCATTGGTTCACCCGCAACATGGCTGAGCTGATGGCCGGGCATGGGCGCCGGATTGTGGGCTGGGATGAGATATTGGATGACGGGAAGGCGCCGCGGGATGCCGTTGTGATGTTCTGGCGCTCGTGGGTGCGCCCCTGTGCGTTGCGCCGGGCTCTCGATGCCGGGCACGAGGTCATCCTGTCGCCGGATTCTCATTTTTACTTCAATTTCAGCCAGGGTAAGCTGCCGGCAGATCCTCGCTATAAGCCTCATGGCTGCCAGAAAGCCGAGCAGGATTGGCGGCATGTCTATTCCTACAATCCTATCCCTTCCGACTTGTCGCCGGAACAACGCCGCCGCATCATCGGGCTGCAGGCAAACTGTTGGAGCGAGAGTATCGCCGATGGCCCTAAGCTCGAGTACCAGACAGTGCCGCGTCTGTGCGCCCTTGCCGAGGTGGCCTGGGCTCCGGCTGCGCGCCGCAATGCCGAGGATTTCCTGCAGCGCGTGCGGACCCATTATGCCTGGTTTGACAGTCGGCAGATTAATTACCGCCGTGAGGATGGTGCACCGGCTCGCCCCTAGCTTCACCGCTGCATTCGCCGCCTTGTGTTAACATTAGCGCATATTCTGCATTGCCAAATGGGGTAATCTGGCGTATAATAGC
Organism: Akkermansia sp.; assembly: GCA_030535795.1. Classification (GTDB taxonomy): domain Bacteria; phylum Verrucomicrobiota; class Verrucomicrobiia; order Verrucomicrobiales; family Akkermansiaceae; genus Akkermansia. Next base: position 8,618 of record JAUNRE010000020.1, on the reverse strand, counting down.
CGCATACAGGAGATTTTACCAAGATGCACACGCTCAGATACGAACCTATTTCTGCCGCTTTTTATGCCGATCGTCGTGATAAACTCGCTGCCCAGCTGCCTGTCGGTAGTCTGGTAGTGGTGCATGCCAACGACATTTACCCCACAAATGCCGACGGCACGCTGGCTCACCATCAGAATGCCAATCTCTTCTACCTGACCGGCATCGATCAGGAGGAAACAGTGCTGCTGATGCGTGTGGGCAAGGATGGCTCTCATGAAGATACCCTGTTACTGCGCGAGACGAACGAGCACATTGTTATCTGGGAGGGCGCACGCCTTACCAAAGAGATGGCTACTCAGCTGAGCGCTGTGGCTGATGTGCGTTGGACGGATGCATACAACGCCCTGCTGGCTGAGTGGGTGCCGGCTGCCAAGGAGGTGTGGCTGGAGCAGGATAACCACCCACGCCGCAATACCTATGTGCAGACGCGTAATGCCCGCATGCAGGCGGCACTTCAGGCAGCCTATCCGGATGCCGTGGTGAAGAGCCTCTACGAGATTCTGGCGGCCATGCGTCTTGTTAAGACGGAGGCCGAGCTGGCTCAGTTGCGCGAGGCTTGTCGTATCACAGGCGAGGGCTTTGTCGAGGTGCTGCGCAGCATTAAGCCCGGCATGGGCGAGTGGGAGATGGAGGGCTTGCTCAGCTCAGCCTACATCCGCCGCCGTGCCCGCAAGTTCTCCTTCCTGCCCATCATTGCCAGCGGCAAGGATACCTGCGTGCTGCACTACATCAGCAATCACAAACGTTGTGAGGACGGCGACCTCATTCTCTTCGATATCGGGGCCGAATATGGCGGCTATGCCGGCGATATGACCCGCACCGTGCCCGCCAACGGTAAGTATACCCCACGCCAGAAAGCTGTGTACGAGGCGTGCCTGGCTGTGCACCGCTATGCCCGCGATATTATGCGTCCCGGCCTGAAAAAGAGCGAGTATGAGCGCCTGGTGCGCGTGCGCATGGCTGCCGAGTTGGTGAAGCTCGGGCTGCTTACGCAGCAGGAGGTGGATGCCGCCCCGGAGAACCCCCTCTGTGTGCGCAAGTATTTCATGCATGGTACCTCTCATTCCCTGGGTATCGATGTGCATGATGTCGGCCCCGCTGACCCCATCTTCGCCGTCAACCAGGTCTGGACCATCGAACCCGGTATCTACATCCCGGCTGAAAATATCGGTATTCGCATCGAAACGGATGTCGTGATTCTGGAGGACACCACAGAAGACCTCATCCCCAACGCTCCCCTCGATGTCGCCGATATCGAGGCGCTGATGCAGTAAAAAACAGTACGCTGCGGTAGATGTATTTATAATCTAACAAATATTATTATGTCTGGTAATAAAGTTTTCTTCGAGCATATAAATGGCCTACGCGGACTGGCTATTATTCTGGTGTTGCTTTTTCATTTATTGCCGGATGTATTTCCATGTTGCTTTTACGGGGTTGATGTTTTCCTTGTAATAACGGGATATCTGTTATTCCTGGGATTGCGAAACCAAGATGGGAGCCTGCTTAGTTGTGGCCGTTTTGCCATGAAGCGAGCCGGGCGAATCTTGCCGCCGGTGGCAATTCTGATTGCATTGACTTTGGTGGCCGGCTTTTTTCTGCTGGATTATCAGGATGTGTATGAGGCATCCCGTTTCGGCCGCTACATTATGTCCGGTACGGGGAATATTTACCTTAATAGGATTGCTGCTGATTATTTTGCAACTGATTTTTCGGGCAATCCATTGATGCACATGTGGTACATTGGTGTTACTCTGCAAGTATACTTGCTGTTTATCGTGGGTAATGCTGTCTGTAAACGTTTGCCGCGTCGCGTTTGGCTACCCATGTTGTTTGTGATTGCCTTGGCTTCTCTTGCATGGCGTTATTGCTTGTCAATAGATTGGGTTAAGGCTTTGGTGGGTAATAAAGTAGCCGAACCCTCATATTATGAAACTCTGCCGCGAGTATGGGAGGTGATGGCTGGTGGGCTTGTCTTGCTGCTGCCTGAGGTGAATTCAAAATGGAAGGGAAATTTGCTGACAATTGTGGGAGTGTTGGCAATTGTACTACCTGTTATGGCTTTGTACAAAGGGGGCGCAGCAATGTTTCCGGTTGTGGTGCTGGGGACTGTGCTTATTATCCGGTATATGCCTGCGGGTTCTTTGTCCTGTCTGTTATGCAACCGTCCGCTGATGTTTGTGGGGACTATTTCTTTTTCGTTATATCTCGTTCATTTGCCCATCTTTGTATGCTATAAGAGCTGTCTTTTCAGGACGGTGACATGGACTGACAATGTGATGATGCTTGCGTTGTCGTTCCTAATTGGTTGGGGCTTTTATCTGTTGGTAGAACGTTGGAAGTGGGGATGGAAAATATGGGTGCCTGTTTATGTGTGTGCATATCTGGGCTGTTGTTTCGTTAAGAGTACGCATGGGCTCCAGGATTTCTTCGAAACGGACGAAGAACGTCTGTTGCTACCTGAATATACACAGTGGAGCAAAGAAGAGTCTGCTGACATTTTCAGAGATTATGATATGACGGCTCTGAATGTGCAGACGGGTTTATATACCATCATGGAGGCCAGCAAGCCCAAGGAAGAGATTGCGATGTTACGCATAGGCGATCAGCATCAAAAGCCTTCCTTTGTTTTGGTGGGAGATAGTCATGCACAAGCGCTTTATGCCGGGTTTGACGCCGTGTGTAGTAACGCAGGCGAGACTCGCGCAGGCGTGTTCTTGTCCACTATTATATCTCCTTTCTGGAATATTGAAATTCCCCCGTTATCCCTGGGGTCAGCATATTATTGCAATCGTGCAAAAATGGAGGCGTTTTTGCATTGGTTGGAGAAGCATTCGGAACTGAAGACTGTTGTTGTGTCCCAGTATTGGAGGGAGCGCATGATTAGCAATAAATACGATTGGGATAAGAAGCATGCGGATTGTTCTGTAGCCGGGCATACAGAAGCACTTAGGGAATTCTGTAAAAGGGTAAAACTTTTAGGCAAAAATGTGGTCTTAATGGCACCACCCCCCGATTTTGAATTCCACCCTGCGCGTAGTGCAAGACTGGTCAAAAAGCATAACGCATCTACTGATGCATACAAGATATTTGAGTGTTCCCATGAACGTTATACGAAGCGACACGGCCATGTTGTCAGGATGCTCAAACAAATGGAGAGTGAGGGGTTAGCTTCTGTGTTGGAGCCTGCCTCAGTGGTGTCTGCAGGGGCGCCGCATCTCTCATACGAAAACGGTAAGCTCTATTTCCGTGATAAAGATCACCTCTCTGTGACAGGATCCATTATGTATATGACCAAACTCAAAGAGCGATTCTTTGAGCTAATCTCTGAATGATGTGGGGGAGATAACGCTTCATTCAACACTAAAGCCGCAAAGCATACGCTTGCGGCTTTAGTGTTGAATGAAGGGCGCCTTAGTGCTTTTTGCGCAGGCTGTGGAGGCGTTGCTCCATTTTGGGGCGCAGGTGGTGTTCAATCCAGGCGTATGCTGCTTCGAGGCCTTCAGATTTGAAGATGCGGCCAATCTGGGCTTCCACGCCTGTGGCGTTGCCGGTGAGGCGCAGGAAGTCATTGCTGGTGAATTCGATGAAGAGTTTGCCGTCTATTTGCCCGCGAAAGGAAAGAATCCACTCTCTCACATAGAGAGCCAGAATGGCGTCTCCCACCCATGCCTGGGCGCGGATAACGGGGTCGAGATCGGGCGGTAGCGCGGACATAGCGAAATGGTGCGGAATCAGGCTGTGAAGGTGGTGGGGAGGTCGACCGGCGCAGTGGGGGAAGTAGGCTCCGGTTGTGGGGGGAAGAGTTTGCGCAGGCGTTCCTGCACTTCTGTTTCGGCATCGGAGTTCCAGTAGCCGGAGTCCAGCTCGATGGCTATGCTGCTGTAGGGCAGGCGAGTGGAGGTGCGGATGTAGAGGACGCGGAATTCTTTAGCTGCCTGCGAAAGCTGCATGTCAATGACGCGGGAGTTGACTTCGTAATGGAAGCGCCCGATGAGGAGTTTTTCGAGCTCCTTGCGGTGCTTGCGTATGCCCGGGGCACGGTTTTCGGGTACAACCGTCAGCTCATGGCTGGTCCAGATGCGAGGGACGACGGCGCCTTCTATTTCCAGCAAATCGAGCACTTGACGGAAGGTTTCGATGCTGTCGGCCGGTACGGTTACGCATTGCACCGTGGCGCCTGCGGGCAGGGGGAAGGCGGGGTCTGCCACCACAATCCAGTTGCGGGCGCCCAGCTCCAGCAGGTGGGGAGCGATGCGTTCGCGCGTCAGGCGGCTGTCGTCGAGCCGAGTCACCCCGGTGCTTTGGCAGCTAACAAGCAAGGCAGCGACCGACAGAGCGGTTGCTGCCTTGTGTACAAAGCTGTTTTTGCGAGTGTTCACGATGGTGGCAGGAGCCGATTGGCACCTCAGCCGCGTGCGCGGGGCTCGCGCTCACCGGCGGTGAGCACACCCGGGCGGGTGGTGAAGGGGCCGCCGGCGGTCGGGGCTTTTTCGGTGAAGGCTACGCCGGGCAGTTCGGTGGGTTTGCCGGCTACCGGGAAGTCTTTGCGCAGGGGGTGGTAGGGGTAGCCGTCCCACATCATGATGCGGCGCAGATCCGGATGCCCGACGAACTCGATACCCATGAGGTCGTACTGCTCACGCTCCAGCCAGTTGGCAGAGCGCCACAGCGGTACCATGGAGGGTACGGCGCAGTCGGACTCGCTGACGGGGCAGCGCACCAGCAGGTTGGCGCCTGTCTCGGCCTGAGTGATGGTGTAGTTTACCTCGAAGCGGGGTTCTTCGCCCAGGTTGTCGACGGAGGATACGCAGGTGAGCATATCAAACCCGCAGCCCTCTTTTGCATAGGTCATCACATCCACCAAATCGGCGGGGGCGATGGTAAGGGTGATGTCGCCGCGAAACTCCTTGCGCCCAATCTGCGGATAGCGGGTGCAGAGACGGTTGGCTGCTTCGGTCTGTAGTGTGGTGAGATCTGCCATGGTATGAGGTGTCTTTGCTTATTCGCGTTGGTTGGTGGAGAAATCAGTCCGTGATGGACATTTTTGCGGTAATGGTGTCGGCATTCTGGGCCGTGCGGGGCTCGTGCGTCTTGAAGAAGCCCTTGAGCGGGTGCTCGGTGCTCTGAATCTTGTCCTTGAGCGTCATGAGGCCTTGCAACAGCGCTTCGGGGCGGGGAGGACAACCGGAAATGTAGACGTCCACCGGCACAATCTTGTCTACGCCTTGCAGCACGGAGTAGGAGCGGAACATGCCGCCGGAGCAGGCGCAGGCACCGCAGGCTATGCACCACTTGGGCTCAGGCATCTGGTCCCAGATACGGCGCACGAGCATGGCCATTTTGTAGGTGATGGTGCCGCAGATGAACATGAAATCTGCCTGGTGGGGGGTGTAGCGGTTCACCTCGGAACCGAAACGGGAAATGTCATAGCGGGAGCAGGAGGTGGCCATGTATTCGATGGCGCAGCACGAGGTACCCATGGGCATGGGCCAGAGGGAGTGCTGCTGCACCCAGTTGATAGCTGCCTCGGCCGTGGTGTAAAGGAAACCACCGTCGGCGTCCGGGTCGCACATGTAATTTTGCTCGAGTTCCTGAAGATTATCACTTGCCATAACGTGTACACAGCAGGGGGTGGTGTCATGCTGCCCTGCTGCGGCTAGCATACCCTATTTTGTGCTCTCAGGCAAGCCAAATTTGTGCGAATGGACAACATTTACCCCGTTTCAGGGGGTGTTGAGCCGCCATTATGAAGTAAATACTAAATAAATGCCCTAAATAATGCTTGACGCGGGGCAGGGGCTAAGGTAAATTAATGGGGTATGAATGCACGCTCTCTTAATTGGACTGCCACGCTCATGGCGCTGGCTCTGTCTGTTTCGTTGCCTGCGCAGGCGCAGGAATCTACGGGCGACCCCTTCTTGGATGCTATGCTCAATGACCAGAAGGCCGCCGAGGATGCTGAGTCTCAGAATGCTGCATCGGAGGATTCCGGGCGCGGCGCAGAGACGGCTACCCCCATGTCGGATGCCCGCCTGACGAATCCCGGTGCCGAGCTTTCCGGTGTAGGGGCTGATGTGATGGAGCGCGAACTGGGCGCCCGCACGGGTGTGCTTGTGAACGAACAGGCATACGAGGGGCGCCGCGTGAAGTCCGTGGGTATTCGCTATGTCGCCGGTAAGCGCGTGCTGCCCGATAGCCGCCTGCTGGACGTGGTGCAGACCCGTGCCGGCTCCGAGTACCGCTCCGCCCGCATTAACGATGACCTGGAGCGTCTTATTAAGCACGGGCTGGTGGATGGCGATGCCCGCGTGGCGGTGGAGCCCACCTCCGGCGGCGTGCGTGTGATTTTCGAGGTGCGTCCCACCAGCGTGATGGCTGGTGTAGGCTTTACCGGCAACAGACGTTTCTCGGCTTCCAAGCTGCGTTCCATTTTGCAGGAGACGACTTCTCCCACCGGTAAGAAGACCGGCACGCTGCGCTCGGGCGTAGCGTTCAACGACCAGCGTCTGGCTGATGCCCGCAATGCCATTATCAAGGCATACAACGAGGCAGGGTATCCTGACACGAAGGTGACCTGGCGTCACACCCGCACGGCTCGCGAGGGCTTCAGTGATGTTGTGTTCGATATTACGGAAGGCCGCGAGGTGCACATGACAAGCATTCAGTTTGAGGGTAACACTGCGTTCGATGACGAGCAGCTGCGCCAGAAGATGGAGACGAAGGAGCGTGGTCTCTTTACCTGGTTCACTAAGTCCGGCCGTGTTGACCGCGAGCGCGTGGAGGATGACCTCTCCAAGATTGTGAAGCTCTATCGCAACTATGGTTATCTGCGTGCGCAGGTGGCCAAGGTGGAATACTTCGACAACGGCAAGGCCGATGGCCCCCAGAAGCTCACCATGCGTGTGACGATTAACGAGGGTCCCAAGTACAAGGTGCGCAACATCGGTTTCTCCGGTAACAAGGTATATTCCGGCCAGCAGCTGATGCCCGGCATGAGCATGATTGGCGGTGATATCTACTCCCTGCAGAAGGTATCCGATGACTCCACCATGATTCGCCGCTACTACGGCGCCAAGGGCTATGCCGATGCTGATGTGCGCCCCGACATCAATGAGGTGGGGGTGGATGCCGAAGGGCGTCACCTGGTGGATATCAACTATGTGATTACTGAGGGCGGGCGTTACAATGTCGGTCGTATCAATGTAACCGGTAACACCAAGACGAAGCCGCACGTCATCCTGCGCGAGCTTCCTCTGAAGCCCGGTCAGCCCCTCAATACCGTGGACCTGGAGACCGCCCGCAAGCGTCTGCAGAACCTCAACTACTTCAGTGGGGTGGAGATTACGCAGGCAGGCTCCGGTATTGCCGGCTACCGTGATATCAATGTCAATGTACAGGAGAAGATGACCGGTAGCTTCAGCGTGGGGCTGGCGTTCTCCTCCATTGAGAATGTGTACCTCTACGCATCTGTCACGCAGTCCAACTTCGACCTGCGCGGCTTCACCAACGGCAACTTCGTGGGTGGTGGCCAGCGTCTCTCGATTTCCGGCCGCGTGGGTACCGATACGCAGAGCGCTTCTGTCTACCTGCTTGAGCCCTGGTTCCTGGATCGCAAGATTTCGCTTGGTAACGAGCTCTACTATTCGAACTCCACATACATGAGCGATTACTACGAGCAGAAGAACTTCGGCTATGCTCTGACCCTGAAACGCGCTATCAATGACCTCTCCAGCGTGAAGCTCGTCTACCGCCTGGAGAACTACGATATCGACCCCGAGTACGGCGCTCCCCTCTTCTTTGCCGCTCAGGAGGGCAAGTACACCCGCAGCAACATCCGTCTGGCTTACGAGTACGACTCCCGCGACTCCCAGATTACCCCGCGTAAGGGTGGGCACGTCGAGGTGTTCGGCTCCTGGTCCGGCCCCGGCAGCACGGTGGAGACCTACAGCCTGGGTGTGAACGGTTCGTACTACTACAACTCCGTGTGGGATTCCATCTTCAGTGTGAACTTCGGTATCGAGACGGTTGATACTGTGAGCGGTGATGAGGATGTCCCCTTGTTCGAGCGCTGCTACCTGGGTGGCCCGAACAACCTGCGCGGCTTCCGCTTCCGCGACGTTGGTATGGTGAACGAGACCCTCGCCGGCGATGAGACAATGGGTGGTAAGTCCTCCGCCTATGCTCAGTTCGAGGTGACGGTACCGCTGGCTGACTCCATGCGTCTGGCTGCCTTCGCCGATATCGGTTTCGTGAACAAGGATTCGTTCGACTTCTCCGCTTCTGACTTCTGCGCTGATGTTGGTATCGGTCTGCGTCTCAACCTGCCGATGGGTCCCATTGCTGTGGACTACGCCATTCCGGTTAAGACCGGCGAGGCTATCGACCGTGGCGGTCAGTTCCAGTTCTACGTGGACTACAAGTACTAAAGAGCTCCCTCTTCTCTCCCCCGGCAGCTTCAGTTGCCGGGGGATTTTTCATACGGTGCCTTTTCTCTCTTTCCGTTGTCTGCCATGTGCAAAAGCCCCGTGTGAACGGGGGAACCGCCTGACTGACAATAGCGGTAGCTTTTGGAT
>JAUNRE010000167.1 GCA_030535795.1 Akkermansia sp. | reverse complement strand
TCAGTATGCAGCAGAAGAAGAAAACAACAACCAACTATAATTGCCAGAGCAATAATCCTCATCGTTTACTTCGGCTCTATCCCATCCCGTACACTGTAGAGAAACAGAGCCTCAGTATCCCGATAAACGAAGTTTTCTCAACCGCAGCTCAATTTAGCATATTTCTCTCGATTTAGCAACCTTTATTTTCACATAAATATCACCAACAAAAAAACCGTGCGCATGGCGAAAAGCACCATGAGCACGGAGGAAAAGCATGTTAACGGAAAGATATTACTGCTGCTGTGCGGCGGCCTTGCGGGCGGCTTTAGCGGCAGCCTTGGCGGCTTTTTCGGCCATCTTCTGCTTCTCTTCTTCGGAGAGGATACGCGGGAAGACGGGCGTGGGAGCCTGCACGGTGTGACCATTCTTCAGGATGCCCCATTCCAGCGACTGCGGGCTGAGGGAAGCGGCATCCACCTGCAACTGGGAGAGAATGCGGGCGGAGGCATCGGGCAGCACGCAACCGATAAGGTAGCCCACCTGAACACAGCTTTCGAGCAAGTGCGCAAGCACGTTCTGCAGCTCGGGCAGGCGAGTTTCATCCTTGGCCAGCATGAAAGGCTGCGTTTTCTCGATGAAAGCATTACACTGCCCCACATGGGCATTCAGGGCGGCGAGAGCATCGGCTGTATTGTAAGCGTTCATACACTCGCTGAAACGAGCTACAGTGTCGGCCATGCTCTGACGCAGCGCGACGGAGAGCTCGTCAGCGGGCAGCTCGGGAGCGATGGTAACGGTACCACCCAGATAGCGGGTGCACATGTTAAGCGAGCGGTTGCAGAGGTTGCCGAGGTCGTTGGCAAGCTCAGTGTTGTAAATCATCTTCATGCGCTCGGCATCGTAGTCGCTGTCGTAACCGGTTTTGGTGTCGCGCACCAGGTAGTAGCGCACCGCCTCGGGGCCGAACACATCGCAGAGGTCGTTCGGATCCACAATGTTGCCAAGAGACTTAGACATCTTCTCGCCCTTGATATTGAGCCATCCATGCACCAACAGACGCGGCATCTCCGCATCGGAGAATCCCATAGCGTGCAACATGCAAAGCCAGTAAATGCCGTGAGCAGGAACCAGAATATCCTTGCCAATCACCTCGCAGGCAGCGGGCCAGAGCTTGCCGAAGTCCGGCAATGTGGGGTCGCCCGCAGACAGATAACCGGCAAAGGAAATGTAGTTGATGAGCGCATCGAACCAAACGTAGGTCACGAAATCCGGGTCGAAGGGGAGCGGAATCCCCCAGCTGAGGCGGTCTTTCGGGCGGGAAATGCAGAGGTCATTTGTCGCGCGGTCGATGGCCTGCAGGAGATCCTGGCGGCGGAAATCGGGGGTAACGCACTCGGGGTGAGTGGTCACATACTCACGCAACCAAGCGGTGTGCGCCGTGAGGTTGAAGTACCAGTTCTCCTCCTCCAGCTCAATCACCTGCCCCCACTCGGGGCCGAAGTTGCCGTCCTCGCCGCGTTCCTTATCGGTGAGGAACTGCTCCTGACGCACGGAATAGAAGCCCTTGTAAGCTTTCTTGTAGAGGCACCCTTTCTCCTTGAGGTCGGAGAGGATTTTCTGCACGCAAGCCTTGTGGCGGGCATCGGTAGTGGCAGCCCAGCCATCGTAGGAGATACCGAGGCGCTCCCAGAGAGCAATGAATCGCTTGGTCACCATATCGGCATACTCCTGCGGAGAGATACCGGCCTCCTCGGCCTTCTGCTGCACTTTCTGCCCGTGCTGGTCTACACCTGTCAGCAGGAAGGTATCTTCGCCGCACATTCGGTGCCAACGAGCCAGTACGTCCGCCAGGACCTTCTCATAAGCATGCCCGATGTGGGG
>JAUNRE010000091.1 GCA_030535795.1 Akkermansia sp. | reverse complement strand
TTCTGCCGTTGGATGCAGATGGCGGCGTTCCATGTCTTCTTCCGCAACCACAACAACGGCGAGTTCGGCGGCCAGGAACCCTGGTGTTTCGGCCCGGTGGTGGAGGCACTGGTGCGCCGCGCCCTGGAGCACCGCTACAGGCTGTTGCCCTATTTCTACACCCAGTTCTACAAGTACAGCCGCCGGGGCACCCCCATCATTCGCTCCTTGGCGCTTATGTACCCCGAAAACCCCGATACCTACTGGCGCAGCAGCGAGTTTTTCGTAGGTGATGCGTTGTATGTCGTGCCCGTGCACCGCCCGGGCGAAACGGGGCGCTTCATGTACCTGCCGCCGGGGCGCTGGTATTCGTACTGGACGGATGAGCAAGCACCCGATACCTCCACGGAAGCCTGGGTTCCCACGCCGCTTTCCCATATACCGGTATATGTGAAAGGCGGGTGCGTGGTGCCGCATTGGCCGGTGCAGCAGTATGTGGGCGAGCTCACCGACCCGCCTGTTACGCTGGCGCTGTGGTGGGCGCCGGAGGTGACGGAGCTGAGCGAGCTGTACGAGGACGAAGGCGATGGCTATGGTTACCGCAGCGGGCGTTACATGCTGCATCGTTTTGAATACCGCGGGCAGCTGCGCGGCTTTGTCCTGACACACCAGGTCAATCTGCATGCCGAGCAGCAGAACCGCACCTTTGAACTGGCCTTGCACTCCCTGCCGCCCTCGGCCTCGCCCGTGGCGGTGGCCGATGGTGTGGAGGTGTCGGGCGTATTCGACGAGCGCCATGTGTTCCGCGCCACGTTGCCGCTCGCTTTTGCTGAACTGCATATTAGATTTTGATATTGAGCCATGAAACGCGACACGATGGATAAGATACTCAGCCGCCTGGAGCACCTTGATACCGAGGAGCTGCGGCGCTTGTTCATGCGCCTGGCCTCTGAGAAAGGGCTGTTGCAGGAGGTATTCGATGCCTTGCGCGATGGCCTGATTCTGTTCGATGCCGAGGGGTGCGCCCGCTTTGTGAATAAAGCAGCCTGCGTCCTCTACAACCGCCCGCTCAAGGAACTGATGCGCGTACCGTTTGAGCAATTGGTGGGTGGCACCTGTACCTGGCAGGAGGTGTGCAGCAGTGGTATTGCCATTACGCGCGATATGCATGTGAATTACCCCGAGGAGCGTCACTATAACTTCCTGATAAGCCCTGTGGCCGATGGCGCGGAATACCTGTTACTGATTCGCGATGATACCGAGAGCCTGGTGCGGGGCGAGGAGGATGCCGAAGCCGAGCAGTTTAACCTGGTCACTTACATGGCCGGAGCGGTGGCACACGAAATCGGGAATCCTCTTAACTCACTGGGACTCAACTTGCAGCTGATGCAACGCAAGCTGGCCAAGCTGGATGCCTCGGCTCAGGGGAAACTGGCGCCGCTGCTGGAGAGTGCGTTGAGCGAAACGCGGCGTCTCGACACCCTGCTGCGGCAGTTCCTGCAGTCTGTGCGTCCCGGGCATTTGAAGCGCGAGACCGTGCGGCTCAATGATGTGGTGGAGCACGTGCTCACCGTGCTGGAGCCTGAAATGGCACCGCGAGGTATCAGCATCCAGCTCTCTCTCAGTCGGGACTTGCCTGAGCTGGAGGCCGACGGTGGGCAGCTTTTCCAGGCGCTCTATAATCTCATCCGCAATGCCTACCAATCTATCCCCGGCAGTGAGGGCGGCGTCTATATCCAGACCGATTACAACGATACGGATGTCCGCATCATCATTGGCGATAACGGCACCGGCATATCCCATGAGGTCATGGGCAACATGTATGAGCCGTTCCGCACCACACGCAAAAAAGGCCATGGGCTGGGGCTGCTTATTGTGCGCCATATCATCAAGGAACACGGCGGTACGCTCTCTCTGGCTTCCAAGGAAGGCATCGGTACCAAAGTTTCCATCACGATTCCGCGGGCTGACCGAGTGGTGCGCCTGCTGCAATCCTGACATGGGCTTCATCTCTCACCAAACATTCCACTCGTATGCGTAAATTCATCATTCCGGCGGCTGTTATCGGGTTACTGTGTCTTATTTTCATTCCCGATTGGTTTGAAGACCCGGTGAAACTGGCTATCGGGGAGTGGAAAGGCGTGCCCAACGGAATGCAAGGCGAGGTGACGGAACAGCGCGTTGCCTGGCAGGTAGGCGGGCGCCGCGGGCGGTTCGACTACACCTGGATTCAGACGGAGAGCGAGCCTTACCGTGTGCAGTTCTCCCGTGGCGATAACGTGTTTGAGGCTGATGTCGAGTTCAATGGGCGCGATGAGGCGGTGCTGCGTCCGCTCGTCTTTGACAAACTGCCGGAGCTTGCTCAAGAGTATATCCGCAAGCAGAATAAAGCCCGCAACCGCCCCGAAACGGAGCTGATATTCGTGTTCCGCCGGGTGGCTGGGCAGGAGTGAGCCGCCATGCTCAGATGCTGAAGCTGCGGCCGGTGCTGAGGTGCTGCAATCTTTCCCCCAGGATTGGTTGCAGCAGGGCGCAGGCCGCTTCTCCGGTGCAGTGCCCTGTGTAGTAGCGCATGGGGAGCGCATGCAGTACGGCTGCGGCGGCCAGTATGTCATCGGGGCTGCTGCGCATGAAGTGGAAGCCGCCTATCAGGATATCCGGGCGGAAGTGGGTCGCTATATTCAGCAGCCCGCGGTGGGAGCAGCCGCTGAAGAGTATCTTTTTGCCCTGTTCCTCAATCAGTAGGTAGAGCTCGTGGCGAAAGTCCTCCGCAATTCGGGTGCCGTTGCGTAGCGTCGTCATGCCGATGCCTCCCGGCGGGTAGGGGGTAGGCATGTCGGGGGCGAGGAGCAGGGTGATTCCCGGTGCCGGTTGCACGGGGGTATCCGGCACGGTGTGCAAGCGGGGGTGTTGCGCGAGGTCCGGTGGCAGGCCTATGTCCTTGCCTGCGGCGTTGAAGTGGGGCTCGAAGGCATAGGGGCTCACCCACACAGGGGCTTGTGTATTGAGCTGGAGGAAGTGTGGTAGGCCGCCGCCGTGGTCGTAATGCCCGTGGGAGAGCACCGCTGCGTCTACCGTGCGGAGGTCGAGCCCCATGCGCGCCGCATTGTCGGCAAACACCCCCGAGGCTCCGGTGTCGAACAGGAGCCGCCGACCGCACGCCTCAATCAGCAGACTGAGCCCGTGCTCGGCTGCCAGGTCATCACGGCATGTCGTGTTTTCCGCCAAAACATGTATCCGCATACGTACAAAGTGCTTGTTGTTAGCTGCTGAAATCGTTGTGTCCGGGGCTATTGTAGTGTTGTCGGGTTGTTTTTGCAAGAGCAAAAAGAGCGCGGGCACAATTTGATATTTTCATGACGTATCCGATATGGTATGATACGGGCATGGCGTATCGTCAATATATTTCGCTTGTTACCGGCGCTGCCCTGTTGGGAGGGGCGTTTGCCACTGCTCAGAATCCGGCAGACCGACATCCTGTGTATGATGCTGCTTCACCGCGCGAATCGATGCTGCCGGTGAAGGCATTGCAACTGAAGTGTGCCCCTGCAACAGAGCAACGCCTGACAACCGTCAGCCTGTATCCCTTTGACGGGGAGACGGAATCGGAACCGCTGGTGCTGAAAGGATGGCGTGGGGAGCGATGCAGTGGGCAGCTCGCTGTGTCTACAGGTGGTGCCGCAGCAGCGTTGCAGGTGAGTTGCACCCCGCTGAGCAGGGGTGAGAGCCGGCTTGCGGCAAGCGTACGCATGGTGCGATACACCCGTGCTGCCGGGGTATTGACGGCCGATGTGATTGGCAATGAATCGCGCTGTGAGCATGCTGCCGGGGGGCACCGTGCCGTGTGGTTCGAGGTGAATGTGCCGCAGGATGCTGCTCCGGGCAGGTATACGGGTAAGGTGACGGTTACTGCTCCCGGTTGTGAACCTGCCGTGCAGCAGGTGGTGCTGGAGGTGCAGGATGCCGAGTTGCCGGCACCCGGAGACTGGAAAATCCACCTCGATCTCTGGCAGCACCCGCAGTCGGTGGCTCGCTGGCATGATGTGGAGCCGTGGTCGCCCGCGCATTTTGAGGTGATGCGCCCACTGATGAAGCGCTTGGCTGAGGCAGGGCAGAAGTGCATTACCTGCACGCTGTTGGATGAGGCGTGGAATGGCCAGACCTTCGATTGGTTCCCCTCCATGGTGCGCTGGGTGCGCGGCAAGGATGGGGTGATGCGTTATGACTACACCGTGCTGGATGCCTGGATTCATTTCATGCACGATGAGATTGGCATTCGAGAGCAGATCAGCTGCTATTCCATGCTGCCCTGGCACTTGAAGGTGAAGTATTATGATGAGGCTACCGGACAGGAGGAGTACCTGAGCGCCGAACCCGGTAAACCGAGCTTCGAGATGGTTTGGGCGCCGTTCCTGCGAGACTTTCACAGGCACATGCAGCAAAAGGGCTGGGCTGCCAAAACATGCATTGCCATCGATGAACGCTCCGATAGCATGGTGCGCGAGGCTATGCGCCTCGTTCAGAAAAATGCTCCGTCTTTCCGCATCGCCTCAGCGGTCGATAAACCCACGGCGCTTACTCGTGAGGTGTATAATATATCCCCGGTGATTACCCATGCCGGTACGGCTCTTGGTCCCCTGCTGCGTGAGCGCAAGGCGGCAGGCAAGCTGACGACATTCTATGTGTGTCTGCACCCGGCAAAACCCAACACATTTACCAACTCCACCCCGGCTGAGGCGGAGTGGCTGGGCTTCTTTGCTGCTGCGAACCATTTGGACGGGTTCCTGCGCTGGGCATACAACTCATGGAATCGCAACCCGTTGGAGTGCACGGATTTCGTGCATTGGCCTACGGGGGATTGTTTCCTGGTATACCCGGGGAATCGTTCATCCATACGCTTTGAGCGTCTGCGTGATGGTATTGAGGAGTTCGAGAAAATCAATCTCCTGCGAGCCCGTGCCGCAGAATCTTCTGCCGCCGCAGCCATCGTGGAAAATATGAACAGCCGATTGGCTGCCCTTTTTACCGTGGAGCGCAGCAAGACGGGCAATCATGTGGAGGATGTGCTTTCCGCCCGCGATATTGTGAGCGAGACGCTGAGCGCCCTTAATGCGTTGGAATAATGAGAGCTGTTATGGCGGCTGAATTGGAGTTTGGCCACATTTACAATCTACAATTTACAATCTACAAAGTTATGTCTAGGCGTGCTAACGCTCGCAGTATAAGCATAGCAAGAGCCATAGCTGCCGCTCCGCGCCCACAAGGCGCGGTCACAAGCGGTTGTCTTAGCTACGCATACCCGCGGGCGACAGCCCGCCGAATTTGAAAGCCCCGCAAGGCGGGGCGAAAGTATAGTAGCCCAAGGTGACGCTGCGTAGCAGCGGAAACCTTGGGATAGGTAAAAAAAGTAAATCTGAGTCCGACGAAGCGAAGCAGAGGAGGCCGACAGCAGCGTGGAGCCTCTTCATTTCGTGGCATTTTTCCCGAGGGAATCGTACCCGTCTCCGGGCTTACGCCCTACGCCGAGGGAGGCTGTCTGGTTATTTACCGAACAGCATACTAGTCGATTTCCGCCACCCAATTTGCATCCGCATGTGCGTTAAAACACATGCGGATTTGTTCTGCCGTCTGTTTGCCGATGTGAAGAGGGGGCAGGGCATCGGGGGAGAACCAGCCTACGGCGCTTGTTTCAATGTTGTCCGGCAGGGCGGGGGCGCTCAGAGGTTCGCAGAGCACAAAGGCTTTGATGATGTTGTAAGGCCAGGGGCGGTTCAGGTTGCGGCGGTGGAGCTCATGCAGTGCCACCAGCCTGCCGGGGGCTATGGCAATGCCGGCTTCTTCCCTCGCTTCCTTGATGAGGTTGCTGTAAATGGTCTGGTCGGCATCCACCCAGCCGCCGGGCATTGCCCACAGGCCATCGAGTTCTTTTACCAGCAGTATGTTACCATCGCGTATAATGGCCGCGCGGCTATCCAATTTGGGAGTCTGGAATCCCGTTTCGTTGCAGAAAAGCTCACGCACTTTCTCTAGTGGGGTGTCCGACATGTGGGCGAGCATGGCAGCGGAGAGCTCGCGCAGCCGCTCAAAGCGTTCTTTGTCAAACGGATCGCGGCTGTACTCGATGCCTGCCTGAGCAATAAACTGAAGTTCTTTTGCCCATTCGAGCCACTGCGGACGTAAGGGATTGTGCGGCATGGCGTTACCAGGGCATGAATACAAGTGAATACAGGCAGGCGAAGGGGGCGATGATGCTGGGCGCGATGGAGCCGGGTAAATCCACCGCCACAAAAACAATGCCGCTGGCCGGGTAGGTCAGCAGGGCGGAGGCTGATGTTTTGCGCTGAATGAAACAGGCGTCTGCCGAACGGTTGTCGAAGAGTCTCTCTCCGCAAAGGGTGATAGGCTTTTTGCTATCGTATTTCAGCCCGGTGAGCCAGGAGCCCGGCTGCTGTTCCTTATCATGGAAGACGTACTTCAGCGTTGGGCCGTAGAGAGCCAGTAATTTCTCGGCCGCTTTGTCGGTCAGGGCGTGGTAATACATGGTGCTGCGATCCAGCGAGTCGATGACCCAGGTGCCGTCTCTCTCCAAGGTGTCATACATGCCGTACAAATCGTACTTTTTACGCAGCTTTCCTTTGTAGGCACCGAGGTACCACACACCATCTTTCCGGTATAAGTAGTTCTTATCTGTTTGGGTAAGGATATAAGCCTCGTAGCTATGGGAGCATTCGCGTATGTTCTTGCTGTTTTGCATTTGCATGATGCAGGAGGGCAGCAGCAGTGAGAGCAGGCAGAGCAGTGGGAGAAGCTTGCGATTCATGCGCTCATTATAGAGCATCCATTCGCGTTTTTCAAGGGAAACTGAACAAATTCGCTTGTTTTCTGAGAATGAATGGATATAATAACTGCATGTCTGTGAAAGAAAAAGAATTACCGACTCATTTTCAGCGTGGAATATGCTGGCTGACGCTCAGCAGCCTGTGCTTGGTGGTGATGGTGGCATTGCTGTGCGGGTTTGTGTGTGGTATAGGCTGGTTGTTTGTGACGCTTGAGCCTGTGTTGTTGCCGGTTATTATTGCCGGCATATTGGCCTACCTGCTCAGCCCCTGTGTGAAGTGGGTGCAGAAGCTGGTAAAGAAACGCATTCCGGCGGTATTGATTGTGTTGCTGGTGGCGGCCTTGGCTGTGGGGGGGCTGGCCATGACGGTGGTGCCGCCGCTCGCTCGCCAGACCGGTGAACTGGTGAGCAACCGCCAGCAGATTCTCGAGAGCTCCGTTGCCGCCGGGCGTGAATTGCTGCGTGATAACAGAGCCGTGCAGAATGCCGTGGATACCCTCTATGAACGCACTCTCAGCGAGGCGGGAACTACCCACCCGGCCGATGCCGAGCAAGCCCACGAACCTGACGCTACCCTGGATTATGAGGATAAGGTCATTGCCATTATCGAGTACAACTCGGATTTCCTTATAGAGAAGGGGATAGCGTGGCTTACTGCCGGTACGCGAGCCATTTACGGTGCTTCTGCCTTCCTTATCGGGGTGGTGATGGTGCCTGTGTTCCTCTTTTATTTCCTGCTGGAGAGCGAAGCTATTGCCCGCAACTGGGATAAAGTTTTGCCGCTGCGTGCCTCGCGATTCAAGGATGAGGTGGTTGGTACCTTGCATGAGATTAACCAGAATATTGTAGCGTTTGTTCGCGGCCAGATGCTGGTGAGTCTGATTGACGGTGTCCTGCTCTGCATCATTCTTATGTGCCTGGGGCTACCCTATGCCATTACCATTGCCGCCGCTGCCGCTTTGCTGGGTATCATTCCCTATATCGGTATGATTTCCACCAGTATTCCCGCGCTGCTTATTGCCTGGTTCACCTGGCATGACGTCACCATGGTCGTGGCTGTCGCTGCCGCCTTCCTCGCTGTCAGTCAGCTTGATGGCTGGATTATTCAGCCGCGTGTCGTGGGCAATACCATGAAAATGCATGATATGACGGTCATGTTCTCGGTGTTGTTCTGGAGCATGGTCTTCGGCGGTGTTATCGGGGCTCTGCTCGCTGTGCCGCTTACGGCTTCCATCAAGGTCCTCTTCAGGCGATATGTCTGGGGCTCCTGGACCGCCGATTCTCACGCAGATGCTCCCAAATCGGCGCCTCCCGCGGCTTCATGACGTGTTATTTTGTTAAGATAGCCTTTTTTTTGGCACTGCGTCAAAAAAGTCGCGGAATGACGGACTGAGGTGCGCCAACCATCAA
>JAUNRE010000090.1 GCA_030535795.1 Akkermansia sp. | reverse complement strand
GCTCCGCAGCGTCACCTTGGGCTACTATACTTTCGCCCCGCCTTGCGGGGCTTTCTAATTCGGCGGGCTGTCGCCCGCGCGGGGATGCGTAGCTAAGACAACCGCTTGTGCCCGAGCCTTAAAGCGCGGGCTGTAACTGCAGCTAAGCTCTGCTACCCATGCGCCGCCAGGCGCGGAATTCAAAAGCCCGGAGGGCGACAGCACATAGCGCGGGGTGACGCCGCGTCAGCGGCGAGAACCCCGGGTATTGCACAAAAAAAGTATAGAGAGCCCCGTGGAAAACGGGGCGACAGCCTGACTAATAATGGCGGTAGCTTTTGGATTTACTTGTATGCAACCGCCTATCCACGAAAGGCTGTCGCCGCCGTATTCACGGGGCTCCATTTCTATTTATTCTGTAACAGGGGTTACGCGAGCTGTCGCTCGCTCACCCCTGCCTATGAGCTGTCGCCCCGCCTTGCGGGGTTTTCTAATTCGGCGGGCTGTCGCCCGCGGGTATGCGTAGCTAAGATAACCGCTTGTGCCCGCGGCTTAAAGCGCGGGCTGTAATCGCAGCTAAGCTCTGCTACCCATGCGCCGTCAGGCGCGGAATTCATCAGCCCGTCTTGCGGGGGGCAAATTCGGGCAAGCACCGCTGAACTATAATAATTAGAGCGTTGTAACTCGGGCTATTCTTTCCGGGCCTAAACTTCTAATTGTTCCAACGCGTAGTGAAAATAACAAAAACCTACGGGAGACTTACACCTAAAACTCCGGAAGTCGACCGGCTGTCGGGATAATGGCGGAACAGGTGCCCCCTTTTTCCTGTCTGTTTTTAGCGGTTATTAGCCCTATTTGGGCAAAATCGCGGTAAAGTAAAAGCCTCTTACTTTTTATCATAAGAGGCTTATTATCAACTACCGCAGACGGGACTCGAACCCGTACAGAGGTTGCCCTCCGGGAGATTTTAAGTCTCCTGCGTCTACCATTCCGCCACTACGGCACTGCGTTGTTGCGGATGGTATTGAAGCATAAAGACGGCTCATTGACAAGAAAAAAGGCGCCTGTCGGGGTATGATGGCACAGAAAATGCTCAGTCTGCCCAGTGCCAGGTGATTTTTTTAGGGATATCGGGGTGAATGGCGTTTCCGACGGGGCAGGAACGAGCGGCGGCTTCGAGCACTTTGCGCTCTGCCGCCGGAACGGTGATGGGGACGGAGATGTCGAGCTCGATGCCGCTGATGCCGCGTGGGCCTTCCGTGCATGCTGCTTTGATGCAGATGCCTTCGGTATCCTGCTCGATACGGCGTCCGGTGTAGGCAATCATGCTCAGCATACATGAGGCAACACAGGCTGCCAGCATGTCGCCCGGTGTGGGGTTCTCCCCGCGACCTCCCAATGCTGTCGGTACATCGGTGGCAAAGGTGGCACCCGAGGGGGTGAAGTTGGTGTGGCAGCGCATGCTGCCGGTGTGCATGGTGGATGATGTGAATTTGACGGTGTTTTCCATAGTGGTGTTGCCGCCGGTTGGAGCGGCTTTTTGATTGTAACGTTGCATTTTGATGAGAGCAATCTAATTTTCTGCCTTTTATGTCTCACCTTGTTCTGGACAAAGGGCGTGATTTGTGATTTATTAAGCACACGTTTTCTACGCACATATCATGAAGTCTTACACCATTTTCCAGAAGTCGGATGACGAGACCGTCAACAATTTCCTTTCCTGGATGCGCAATCAGGAGCGCGGCGTTTACCGCGCCGCCGTGCGCGAGCTGGGCGCCCTCAAGAAGCTGCGTCCGCAGTTCATTCAGCAGAAGTCTGTTGAAGAGCAGTTCGCCTGGATTAAGAAGATGCTGACATGGAAGCCTGCCGAGACGATTGCCGACCACCTGCTGCAGGTGTGGCTTATTCGTAAGCACGAGGGGATGCTCATTAGCTTCATCGAGACGCTGGGCATTGAGCACAATGGCCATGGCGTGGTGGACGTGCTTCCCGAGTCTCTCGATTCCGAGAAGCTCAAGGCCGCTGTGGATGCTCTCTTCGAGAAGTACCCCGCCGGTGCTGTTTCCGTTTACCTGCACATGTTCCAGAACCAGACGGAGGAGGGCTGGCCGGAGTTGCAGGCTATTCTGGACACTGATGAGCGTGTAACCATTCGCTAAATCCCGTTTCTTCCTTTGACGGAGGACGAACATTTTATGATGTTGGCAATGCGCGAGGCCGAAAAGGCTCGCGCTGCCAACGAGGTGCCCTGCGGCTGCGTGATTGTGAAGGATAATCGCGTGATTGCCCGCGGGTGGAACCAGGTGGAAGCCCTTAAGGATGCTACTGCCCATGCCGAGATGTTGGCGCTTACCGCCGCACAGGCTGCCGTGGGTGATTGGCGCCTTGAGGGCTGCACTGTGTATGTGACCAAGGAGCCGTGTCCGATGTGCGCCGGGGCTATGGTACACTGCAGGCCGGATCGGGTGGTATTCGGCATTTGCGACCCCAAGGGCGGTGCCTGTGGGGGCTGGATTCACCTGCTGGACTCAAATCCGCCGCTCAACCACAAGTGTGAGTGTGTCGGCGGGGTGCTCGGGGCAGAGTGTCTGGAGCAGTTCCAGAGCTTTTTCCGCGCGGCGCGTGCCGCAGCCAAGCAGCGAAAACTCCAACTCAGGGAACAGGAGAGCACTCCCGATGATGCCGCAAATTGAAGTTTACCTCAATACGGAGCGTGAGTGGGTGAGCGAGGCGCTCATCGCGAGCTTTCAGGCGGCTTTGTGTGAGTTGCTGCCGGAGTTGCTGGGGCAACCGCAGGGGCCTGACCATGTGCTCAGTGAGTTGCCGGTGGTGGAGATAGCAGTGGTGGACGATGAGGCGATTGCTCAGGTGCACGCTGAGTTTCTGAATGACCCGAGCGAGACGGACGCCATTACCTTTCCCTATGGTGAGATTCTGGTGAGCTGCGACACTGCTGCTCGCTATGCGGCGGAGCATGGGCTCGACCCGCAGGAGGAGCTCTTCCGCTACATGGTGCATGGGTTGACTCACCTGCATGGATACCTGGATTACGAGCCGACCGACAGGGAGGCTCTGTTTCGTGTGCAGGAACCGCTGGTTGCGCGTTTCTTTCCGAAATAAAAGCTTGCCAAAACTCGTAGGAACTGATATGATTCCCGCGCGCAAGTTGCTCCGGTAGCTCAGTTGGATAGAGCACGAGCCTTCTAAGCTTGGGGTCCCGCGTTCGAGCCGCGGCCGGAGCGCTGACAAAAAATCCGCCGTTTCTTACCAAACGGCGGATTTTTTTTGAAGTCTTGCGTGCAAGGGGGCGGAGGCGGACTCAGAATCGGAATTGGGAGCTTTTTAGCGCGTTGATTCCTTTGTCGCGTGCCAGAATACGCAGTTCTCTGTCATTGGTGATGAGGATGCTGTTGCGAAGTTCGGCGGCTGTGCGCAGCAGAACGGTGTCGGCTATCGAGTCTGAGCGGGTGGAGTTGTCAACCATGAGGAATTGGCTGCCCAGCTTCATTTGCAGGTGTTCGATGCGCGACATGCCCAGTTGGGCGATTTTGCGTTTTTCTTCGTTTTTGCTCAGACCCTTGAGCTCTCCCAGCACGATGCTCTCCAGTTGAATTATCCCGTCGTTTTCGCTTATATAGCGTTCTAAGCGCTTGAACCAGTGCTGGAGCCCGTCATCCATCCATACGTTCGTATCGATGAGTAGAATTGGGGGCTCTTTCTTGGAATTGGTGGCCTTATAGATGATCAGGCCGATAATGATGCACAGGACGATGAACCAGTTTTTTCTCAGCAAGAAGAGCAGATAGAAGTTCGGCCCGCCGCCTCTTACTCCGTTCTGCTTGGCTCGCTTCCACCATTTCTCTGCTTCATCCGGGTCGCTATAGCAGATGTCGTCAGCATAGAGCTCTTGGTATTCGCCGGCTGCTTCTCCGGTGCAATCGTAGAGCTGGCGGCGGGCGTTGCTGTTGCCGTCGCGTGCAGCTTCGTACAGTTCCTGTATGGTGCTGCGCGACTCTCCGCTACAGCTGAGCAGCAGGAGACTGCACAGAGCTATAGTAATAAGGCTGAGAAGCTGTTTCATGGATGTGATAAACGGAAAAGCGCGCGCTCCGGAGCAGAGCGCGCGCTTTGAAGGATTGTTGCGCTTGTCGCGTCGGGCTTACTTCAGAATCATCTTAAAGTCAACCACAACGGCGCGGTCAGCAGTGACGAGCACGGGGTTGCCGTCGATTGCGGTAATCTCGGGAATCTCGAGCACGAGCTTCTGCACCTTAGCCAGCGTATCAGCCAGCGGGCCTACGGCCTTGGGAGCCTCGCCGCGCACACCGTTCAGGATGGTGCCGACCTTGGTCTCCTTAATCATGTCGGAGAAGTCGTCGGCGGGCAGGATGCGCATGGTGGTGTCGCGCATGACCTCGGTGTAGATACCGCCGGTGCCGAATACCATCACGCGACCGAAGTTCTTGTCGGAGTTCACGCCGATAATAGTTTCGGTGGCCTTGGTAATCATCTCCTGAATCAGCACGGAAGCGCCCTTGAGCTGGAACTTGGTGATGGAACCCCACAGACCCTCCCAAGCTTCGTTAAAGGAGGCCTCGTCATTGATGTTGAGGTAGATACCCTTCATCTCGGTCTTGTGCAGAGCATCGGGGGCGGAGAGCTTCAGCACCACAGCGTTCGGGAAGATGGTCTTGCAGAAGGCGAGAGCCTCGGCCTTGTCGGTGAAGTTGCCACACTTAGGATAGTCGATGCCGTAGTGATCCATGAGCATGTTGACGGTATCCTGGGGCAGGGAGGCGAGGCCGGCTTCCTTGGCGGAGGTGACGGCAGCCTTGATTTCGGCGGGCACCTCACCTGTTTCGCAGGTGGCGAGCTTCTTGCCGCGGAAGGCCATCTGAGCCTTCAGCAGGCCGAGCAGACGCACGATGTCGGCGGGGTACTCGTAGTTGAGAATCTTGGCCTTGTCGAGCAGCACGCGACCCTCGTCCACACGGGCACCACCCACGAAGGAGCAGAAGATGTTGACGTTCGGGTACTGGGGGGCCAGCTTGATAACGGCCTCGGCGGTGCCGGGGCAGTCTGTCACGCGCTGGGGAGTAAGCAGAACGAGGATGTTCTTGTACTCACCGCTCTCGCAGAGTACCTTGAGGGCAGCCTCGTAGCGGTCGGCCTTGGCGTCGCCCACTACGTCGATGGGGTTGCCGAGGGAGGCTTCGGGGGTAAGCACGGCGCGCAGGGCTTCGATGGTCTTCTCGCTGGGGCGAGCCAGGTCGAGGCCGGCCTCTTCGCACAGGTCGGAGGTAAGCACACCCACGCCACCGGCGTTGGTCAGCACGGCTACCTGGCCGTCGAACTGGTTGTGGTTGCAGTATTGCAGCACCTCCAGCAGGCCGAAGAGCTCGCGGTCGTTGTATGCCTGAATGGCGCCTGCTCCCTGCAGAGCCATCTCGAGCACGCGGTAGTTCGGAGCCAGAGAACCGGTGTGGGACAGGGAAGCGGCCTGAGCCTTAGCGCTCTTGCCGGGCTCCATGATAACGCAGGGCTTGGTGTCGGAAACTTCCTTAATCACCTTGAGGAACTCCTTACCGTTCTTCAGGGATTCGAGGTAGAAGACGAAAGCGTTGGTGTTGGGGTCATCCTTCAGGGCGGCGAGCAGGGCATCCTCACCCATCACGGCCTTGTTGCCGATGGAGATGAAGTGGGAGAAGCCGATGCCCTTGCCGGCGGCCCAGTCCATGATAGCGGAGCAGTAGGCGCCGGACTGAGAGATGAAGGCTACGTTGCCCTTGCCGGGGAAACCGTCGGCGAAGGAGGCGTTCACGCAGTCGAAGGTGGAGATGTGGCCAAGGCAGTTCGGGCCAAGCAGGTTGATGCCGTTGTCGAGGCACTTCTGGGCGATGCGCTTCTCGAGCTCCTTCTCACCCACCTCAGCGAAACCGGCGGTGATGATGGAGATGTTCTTGGTGCCATTGCTGATGCAGGCATCAATCACGCCCTCGGTGAAGCGGGCGGGTACGAGGATGACGACGAGATCCATCGGCTCGGGCAGCGTGTCAACGCTGGCATAGCAGGGCTTGCCGCAAAGTTCCTGACCGGCCATCTTGGGGTTCACGCCATAGAGCTTGCCCTTGTAATCAGCGGAGATAATGTTATTGAATACAACGGCGCCCAGCTTGGTGGGGTCGGCAGAAACGCCGACAACTGCGATGCTCTTCGGATTGAAGAATGATTCGAGTGACATGGTGATTAGTAATGATTGGTGAATGACAAGCCCTATAGCGGCTCTGCGTTGATTCTAGCACTTTCTATTGTTTTTTCAAGCCTCAAATGGTTAAAAGATGTGTTATCGGCGGGATTTTAAGGCAAAAAAACGCCCATGCTGTAGCATGGGCGGGGTTAAAGGGAGTGAGACGAGTTATTTCTTGTCAACCAGACCGCTTAGCAACAACTCCGCATTGTTTTGCGTGCGGCGTATGTTTTTGAGGAGCAGTTCGAGCGCCTCCCAGCCGGGATGGCTGGCAAGCTGGCGGCGCAGTTGCAGGATACGGCTGAACTCATCCGGGTGGTACAGGCGGTCATCATTACGGGTGCCGCTCTGGGGAACGGAGATGGCGGGGTACATGCGGCGCTCGGCAAGCTCGCGATCCAGGCGTATCTCCATATTGCCCGTGCCCTTGAATTCCTCGAAAATGATTTCGTCCATGCGGGACTCCGTGTCAACGAGGCAGGTGGCGATGATGGTGAGGCTACCGCCTTCTTCCACGTTGCGGGCGGCTCCGAAGAATTTGCGGGGTTTTTCGAGAGCGTTGGAGCCCAGGCCGCCGGACATGATGCGACCGCCGCTCTGGTTGGCGTTGTAACCGCGAGCCAGGCGGGTGAGGGAGTCGAGCATGATGATGACGTTTTTGCCCTGCTCGACAAGGCGCCGTGCGCGCTCCAGCACCATATCGCTCAGCTGGGCGTGGCGGCGAGAGGGTTCGTCGAAGGTGGAGGCCAGCACGGGGGCATCAACCGTTTCTTCAAAGTCCGTTACTTCTTCCGGGCGCTCATCGAGCAGGAGAATAAGCAGCTCCGCATCCGGATAATTGGCCCGGATGGAACGCGCCATGCTCTTGAGTAGCACTGTTTTGCCGCCTCGGGGCGGGGCTACCACCAGCGCGCGCTGTCCCATGCCCACCGGCGTGATGAGATCCAGCACTCGCATGGAGGGCAGCTTGAGGTCGGGGTTCTCCAGGATGATGCGCTCGCGGGGGAAGAGCGGGGTGAGTTTGTCGAATTCCTTGGGCGCCTTATACCGGGCGGCCGGGGTGTCCTCCACCTCCAGCACCTCACCGGTGCGCAGCGCCTTGCCTGTTTTAGCACTCTGCTCCTGCGAGAGTCGCACTTTCACCTTGTTACCGGGGCGCAGGCCATAGCGTTTCATGAGCTCGCCGGGGATGGTGACGTCATCAATCTCGTGGCGGAAGCTGCGTTGTGCGTCGCGCAGCATGGCAATACCTTCTTTTGTGATATCGAGCACACCTGTCACGACAACCTGATTGCCGAGGCGAGCGAACGTGCGGCAGAGTTCCAACACGAGCTCGTGGCGGGTCTTGCCGGTAGCGCCTTTCTTGATGTTGGCTTCGGCGAGCTTGCGAAGGTCATTGAGCGGCAAGGCTCGCAGCTCATTCATATCCCACATCTTGGCTCGCTGGTTTACGACTTCGGCTCCCTTGGCGAGCTCGGAGTCGAAGAAGTATTTAATCTGAGCACGCAGCATATCGAGGCTGCCTTCGTTCCAGAATACCGTGCCGGCCTTTTCAATCTTTTCCTGGGTGGGCATCTGTGCCGCAATCATGGCTTCTGCGGCTTCGCGGCTAAAGCCGTCGCGCTCGGCCATGCGCTGAATCTGCGTCTCGGGTGTCACAGCAACGAGGCACACGCGATCGGCGCCGAAGTTGGCCGGGCTTTCAAAATACAGGGGGATGTCCACCACGAAGGTATGCACCAGCTCGCTGCGGCGCGCCTCCACCTGAGCCTCCAGACACATCTGAGCCACTTTGGGGTGCACTAACTCATTGAGTTTGTGGCGTCCCTCGGGGTCATTGCGGACGATGTCGCGCAGTTTATCCTTGTTAACGGCGCCGTCTTCCGTGAGCGCATCGGCACCGAAAACTGTCACGAGGTCACGGCTGAGTTTGCCGCTGTTCTGTAATTCCTCAACGGCCTTATCGCAGTCAAATACCTGCAATCCCTTACCGCCGATTTCGCTCAGCAGATTAACGACCGTGGATTTACCTGATGCAATGCCGCCTGTAACAACAATAACCTTCACAGGCGAGACCTTAACATGTTTTCCGTCTCCTTGCAAGCTTAAAGCGCGTATGCAACATGCTTTTGGATGGACTCGTCACAAGGAACAATTAGGAAAATGGCAATTTGCCAAGCAGAATTTACAATCTACAAT
>JAUNRE010000019.1 GCA_030535795.1 Akkermansia sp. | reverse complement strand
CCTTCGTTTTCTACTGCGGGAATGGGACATGCCCACACTTTATAACGAAGAGCCGCGATGTTCGTCACAACGGAATGCTCCGCAATGAACGCAGCGGCGGCCACCACACAGAAACCATTGTTGGTAAGCTCCGTGTGTAGCTCCAGCAAAGCATCCTCATACGCGCGATTGCCGTACACCACAACAGCCACGGCAGGCGTTCCCTGCCCCTTGAGGGAACGCAGACGCTGCACCGCCACCTCGGGCACACGGCCGCCAAATACCGGCACCACCGCAAGCAGAGGCGTCTGCACCGTTTCATCCTTCACCGGAAAACAAAGATCCACCTTCCGGCTGCACATCTCCTGCAAGATAGCAGCAGCCACCTTATCACACCCGCCGGTCGGACTGAAAACAGCCGTTGTCCAAGTTGTTGTATTCATGCTCCCAGTTTAATCATTAGCTGCTGCTAACTCAAGCATTTTTCCGGAAAAGCGGCAGCATGCACTCCATGGGAGCAGCACGGGAACGGCGAACACACGGTTTGCGCTTGTCAAGCGGGGGCAAATCTGCTATGACTGAACGCGTGAGCTCAACCGGACTCGTACAAAGCACGCAGCAGACCATGGCGGCAACAGCAGCCATGCAGATGTTTATGCGAGCCTTGCAGGCCAATACGACCGAACTGAGCGAAATGGCCACACAGGCACTGGCAGCCAACCCGGCACTGGAAGAACAGCCCCCGCTCAATAACCGAGATGAAGCCGCAGAACCTGCCGACCACGAGCGCACGGCACGACACGCCGGATTCATGGAATCCCTGCCGGCACAAACGACACTGAGCAGCCACCTGGAGGAGCAGATACGCCAGAGCGCCCTGCCCCCGGCCACCGAAGCCGCAGCGCTTGCCATCATCCCTTACCTCAATCGGCACGGCTTCTTCAGCGAAACACCGCAGGAAGTCGCCCGCCAGCTGGGGATTCCGCAGAAGCGCTTTCAGCAGGCGCTCGGAGCCGTGCAGGATTTGGACCCGGCAGGAGTGGGCGCCGAAGACTTACGAGAAAGCCTCATCCTGCAATTACAGCGCAAAGGCGAAAACGGCGGCATCCCCATGCTGCTGCTGCGTGATTACTGGGATGACCTGGTGCGGCACCGCTACGCCGCAGTAGCCCGCGCGCTTGATGTGGAGGAAGAAGCTGTCGCCATCGCCGCCCGGCGAATTGCACGCCTCAACCCCGACCCCGGCAGCGGATTTACGAACACCGAGCTCAGCCTCATCACGCCGGATATTCTCGTGACGCAAGAGGACGATGAACTCGTCGTTACGCTAACAGGCGACGGCGTTCCGCGCCTGGCACTCTCGGCGGACTATCGGCAAATGATGGCGGAAAAAGCGGACAAGCCGGAGGTGCGCAGCTATCTTTCACGTTGCTTTAGAGAAGGCCGCGAGCTCATCCGCGCCATAGCAGACCGCCAGCAAACGATTCTATCGGTCGCGAAGGCGATTGTCGGGCGCCAGAAACGCTTTTTTCTGAACGGGCCGCAGCACCTTCTTCCGCTTAAAATGGAAGATATCGCCGGCATGCTGCAAGTAAGCGTATCGACCATATCCCGAGCCGTGCGCGGCAAATACCTCCGCTGCCGACACGGCGTGTACGAATTGCGCAGCTTCTTCAGCGCAACCCTGCAAGGGGAAGGCGGTAACATCAGCTCCGCCGGAGCTGTGCAAGCCCGCATCCGAACGCTTGTCGAAGAGGAAAATCCGGCGTACCCCATGAGCGATGCCGCCATCGAAGCGGCACTCGCTGCAGAAGGCATCAGCATCGCCCGACGCACGGTTGCCAAGTACCGCGAGCAACTCCGCATACTCCCCGCCTCCCTGCGCAAGAAATAGTAAAATCCCGAGCATTCTGCTGACTCAGCAGACTATTGACGGCAGGGGAGCTAAAGGCTATAATCTCGACATGAAAAAGATGCTCATTGCGCTGCTGCTGATGCTGGGGCTGAGTCTTGCCCAAGCGGAGCCCCTGAAAATAGCCAGTCTGCACCCGCTGCTCAGCGAGATGGCCGAAAAAATCGGCGGTGAGCACGTCACTGTTGTGAATCTCTTCCCCGAGAACGGTGACCTGCACGGCTTTACCCCCACTGCGGCAGACTTGGCAGCAGCGGCCGGAGCCAAGCTTCTGCTGGCATGCGGCAAGGGAGTGGAACCCTACCTGGCAGACCTGAAAGACTCCCTGCCCGCCCACACCACCGTGGTGGAAACCGGAGCTGAGGTACCCAACGTACCCGTACCCGGCACCCGTTTTGCCGACCCCCACTGGTGGAACATACCCGGCAACATGAAACGCGCCTCGCGCACGCTGCTGAATGCCATGATTCAGGCAGCCCCGGAGCACCGCGATGCCTACACGGCAGGCCGCAATGCCTATGCCGCCACCATGGACAAGCTGACACGCACAGCGAGACTGAAACTGAGCCGCATCCCGCAGAACGCCCGCTACCTTGTGACCGGCCATGCCGCCATGTGCCATTTCTGCCTGGCATTCAACATGAAACCCATATCCATCCAGGGCATTGCGCGTGAAAGCGAAGGCGACACCGCCACACTGGCCGCTCTGCTGGCCGACCTGCGCAGCAAAAACGTGCGCTGCCTCTTCACCGAAGTCAACGCCAGCCCGCGCATGCTGCGAGTCATTGCCGAGCAGCTCGGCGTGCCGACCGCCCCTCTGGTGATGGATGGCATCTACCCGGCTGCCCCAGGATACGAAGCCATGTTCATGCACAATATCAATACCATTTGCAAACACCTCTGCCCATGAGCCCCGTGCTGACAAGCACCCTGACCCTCGCAGGAGTCATTGCCGCCGCGCTGCCGCTGCTGTGGCTCACGGCACCGGCGCCCCCACAGGAGCCCCCTACCACACAACAACAGCCCGCCGAGCAGCAGGACGTCTACGCCACCCTCACCTTCAGCGGGGCTCCATCCGTCATCATTCTTCGCCACAACGGCACCACACTGAAAGAATGGCACAGCCCAACTGCCCCGGCTGAGACTCCACTGAGCCTCCCGGCCGCCGACACGATTGAGCTGGAGGCAGAGGCCACCTGGCCGGCAGATGCCAGCGGGCAAAATGCCATCACCATCACCCTCGAACCCGCAGACAAGGAAAGCCGCAGCAGCACACGCTGGGGGGATTCCGTGCTGCACGACATCTTCACCTTCACATGGTAGACGTACACGACCACATTTGCTGGGGTGGCGGACACCACCACCATGGCGGGCATACACTGACCGTCAGCAACCTCTGTGCACACTACGGCGAAGTAGAGGCTCTGCGCGACGTCAATTTCACGGCGTCCTGCGGGCAGACGGTCGCGCTCATCGGTCCCAACGGTGCCGGTAAATCCACCCTGATTAACCTGCTGGCGGGACTGATACGCCCCAGCGCAGGCCACATGCTCTGGAACAACACCCCCCTGCACAACACTAGGCACGAGATAGCCTTCATGCCCCAGCGCACCGAAGTCAACTGGCGTTTCCCCCTCTCTGTACGAGAACTCGTGGAAATGGGGCGCTACCCCTCCACCGGCATCTGGAATCCGCTGCGCCCCCATGACCGCGATATCGTGGACAAAGCGCTCGAAGCCCTCAACCTGACCGCCCTGCAAAAACGCCAGATCGGCGAACTTTCCGGCGGGCAGCAACAGCGTGCCTTTCTGGCGCGTGCTCTGGCGCAGGAGGCTCACATACTCCTGCTGGACGAACCCTTCACCGGGCTGGATGTGCCCGGCACGGAATCCCTGGCTGAACTGCTGCGCAGTCTGGCCGCAGAGGGACGCCTCATCATCGCCTCCCACCACGACCTGAGCACAGCGGAACGCATCTTCGACAACAGCCTTCTGCTCCACCGCCAAGCCATCGCCTACGGCCCCACAGCACAAACACTGAGCGAAGCAAATCTTCGCGCCACCTTCGGCAAACACTCCACAAGAAAGACGGTATGAACGACTTTATCCGGTTCCTCGGCGAGCCCATCGCCCAGCGCAGCCTCTGGGCCTGCGCCGTCATCGGGTTTACGAATGGCTTTGTAAGTGCCCTGGTCGTGCTGCGCCGCTCCTCGCTGCAAATCGGCACCATATCCTGCGCCCTGCTGCCGGGCATAGCCCTGGCCATCCTGTTGTTCGGCTTCATGCAGCTGAGCATTCTCATCGGAGCCATCATCGCCGGGCTGGCCGTGGGGCTCGGCTCGCTCTTTATCTCCCGCACCGGCAAGGCCGACCACGACACTGCCCTTTCCATCCTGCACACCACCGCCTTTGCCATGGGCTACATCATCCTCGTGCGGCTCGGGCTTCAGCAGAAGGTGGATGACTGGCTCTTCGGCAATATCATGAGCATGGGTGATACCGACCTCTGGATTGCCTGGGGTATCGGCTCGCTGGCCGTGCTGAGCATCACCGTGCTTCATCGCCCGCTCATCATCTTTCTCTTCGACCCCCGCGCTGCCGCCGCTATGGGAATCCCCACACGCGCCCTGAGCTACGGCATCTTCACACTCATCATCCTTGTACTGGTGTCATCCCTCCAGGCCGTGGGCGCCTTCCTGACACTGGGGCTGCTGGTAGCACCTGCTGCCAGCATGTACCTGCTCACCGACAAAGTCTCGCTCATGTTCTGGGGCGGTGGGCTCATCGGCGGGCTGGGGTCGGTACTGGCGTTTTTCCTCTCCTACCCGCTTGGGTGGCACCTGGGCGCAACGATTATCGTTGTGCTCGGCACAATCTTCCTGCTGGCGTGGATTTTCTCGCCAAAATCTGGTTTGTTGTGCCGCAAGCGCTGATTTTGCTTGCATCGGGCGGGGCTGTTATGGTAGTATAGGCACGTATGAAAATGACTTTTACCACACGAAACAGAAAAGGCTTCACTCTCATCGAGCTTATCGTTGTCATCGCCATTCTGGCAACGCTTGCCACCATCGGCGGCGGTGCTGTGCTGCGCTACCTCGAAACAGCCAAGGAAACACCCGCCCGTGAGACATGCATGCGTATTGTACAGGGTGCCACAAACTTCCGCAACGACCACGGCGTGCTGCCTTTCCGTACCACCATGGCAGAGCCTACCGAGGAGAACAACTATCAGGTATCGCTCGTTACCGCTGATGGTAAGGACGCTGATATGATGGCTATCCTCACCAACAACGAAACGGTTGACGATGATGAGCGCATGAACACATCCCGCGACACCTACTTCCCCGCCGACGAGCAGGAGAAGAAGATGGACGGCCTCTTCCGCGACCCCAACACCGACGCTCTCGGTCTGTATGACCCCTGGGGCAAGCCCTACTATGTGCTGATGTGCGAGGAGAGCGAAGGCTGCACCGACCCCTTCACCGGCAAGAAGCTGCGTGGCAAGAACTGCATTGCCTACTGTCTGGGTGCCAACGGCACCGGCGTTGCTCCCGAAATGACACCGTCCAAGCCCAAGAGAAATAGCAACAAGAAACCCGCTGCGGCCACAGCAGAAGAGGAGGAAGCTGAAGAGGCTATCGCCGACAACATCTACTCCTGGAAGAAGTCCGCAAACTGATAATGAATCCCTTCATCACAGACGACGTACGCGTAACGGACATTCGTCCCTTGATATCGCCTGCCATTCTGATGCAGGATTTTCCCGCCAGTCACGATGCCAGCAAAGTGGTATTTGATGCACGCGAGGAGTTCCGGCGCATTCTGAAGAAAGAAGATGACCGCTTGGCGGTCATGGTAGGCCCCTGCTCCATTCACGACACGGTTGCGGCGATTGACTACGCCGGCCGCCTGGCAGAAGCACGCCGCAAATACAGCGACGACCTGCTGCTCATCATGCGCGTGTACTTTGAAAAGCCGCGCACCACGGTCGGGTGGAAAGGTCTTATCAACGACCCGTTCATGGACGAGAGCTACAACATCAACAGCGGCCTGCGCATGTCGCGTGGTCTGCTGCTGCGCCTGGCCGAGATGGGAGTGCCCGCCGCTACGGAGTTTCTGGACGTCATCACGCCCCAGTATATCAGTGACCTGATTGCCTGGGGTGCAATCGGAGCCCGCACAACGGAAAGCCAGGTGCACCGTGAGCTGGCGAGCGGTCTTTCCATGCCCATCGGGTTCAAGAACGGCACGACCGGATGCGTGCAGATTGCCGTGGACGGCATCGTCTCCTCGGCGCATCCGCACTGCTTCCTCTCCGTTACCAAGCAGGGCGTGAGCGCTATCGTTTCCACCAGCGGCAACGACAGCTGCCACATTATCCTGCGAGGCTCCACCGACGGACCGAACTATTCGGCAAAGGATGTGGCGTCGGCATGGGAAATTCAGCAGAAATCGGGTATCAACAACCGCATCATGATTGACTGCTCCCACGGCAATAGCCGCAAGAAATGGCAGGACCAGCACATTGTAGCCGAATCTGTTGCGGCTCAGCTTGCTGCCGGCGATGACCACATCGGCGCCGTCATGATTGAAAGCAACATCAACAGCGGCAACCAGAAATGCGATGGCAAGACCCCGCTGCAATATGGTGTGAGCATTACCGATGCCTGCGTCGACTGGGAAGGCACGCTCGATATTCTCGACACGCTGGCAGCAGGTGTGAAAGCCCGCCGGGCAGCCCGGCAGGCCTGAAGCCGGCCCCCTTCCATCATACCTAACCAACAGCGGCGTGGACAACCACGCCGCTGTTTGCGTCATTGGCACTCGAAAATCCGGATAAGACACGGAATAATCTTGCCACACGCGCGCGTATACGCTAGAATCGGCCAATCCCGCGCGCAGGCGCAGGTAACTCAACATTATCAGGCCATGACCTTCCTCGAATTCATCCGTAAAAACTCTCTGTTAGTTCTCATTGTGATTGTCGCCATCGGCGCCGGTCTTCTCATGATGGACTACAGCGGCCAGAGCAGCAACTTCTCCCGCGATTTCCACATTCAGGTAAACGGCACCAACTACAAGAATCAGGAGGTGTACGCCCTGGGCGAAAGCGGCTCCGGCACCATCCAGAACCTCTTTGCCTCTACACAGTCCAAACTGCGCGACCGCTTCGATGCCAACGACGATGACGAACTGAGCGCCGATGAGGAAGCCACGCTGAATGCTTGGCTGCAGGAGCACCCTGAGGTGGACGCAACCCTGAGTCGTCTGCAATATGTGCTTAATTCCTGGTGCTTTGGCCCCTGCGCCGATGCGGATGAAAACGTCGCCATCAATCGCGCCGTGCTGCACGAGGAAGCCAAAGCTCTGGGTATCGTGCCCTCCAAGGAGCAGATAGACAACTTCATTAAGAACCTGCCTGCGTTTGCCAACGCCGACGGCAGCTTTGACACCAAGCTCTACCAGAACCTGACCGGCTATTACGACGGCGTGGCCAACAACCCCATGGAGCAAAGCTTCCGCAGCGTTATTTCCGACATCATCGTATGGGAAACAATCGGAGCCATGGTCACCAACGGCGTGACACACAACGCCAAGATGCAGAGCCAGATTATTGATGCCGGCAACCAGAGCATCAAGGGCAAAACTGCATGGCTTGCCGCCGATAAGGTACCGGCACCCGCAGCCCCCACGGAGGATGAACTGAAGGCCTATTGGGAGACGCACAAGGATAACTACAAGAGCGAGCAGCGCCGCATTGTATCCCTTTACACCCTGACTCCCGGCCAGGATGTGACGATGGACGCCATGATGAACACGGCCGATGTCATCATGCAAGACCTCTCCATGGCAAACGGAGCCGGGCTCGATAATGTGCTGGAAAATGCAGCCAATAACCCCGAAAATGCCGAGTTCACCTACAAACAGGCCGATGGCAGCACCCATGTAACCCTGCCGCTCTGCACGGAGGCCGAGGCTCCGGCAGAACTGCAAGCCGAAGTAGACCACAACGGCAAGAGCACATCCCTGGCCTCCATTGCTTTCAACGAAATCGAAGCAGCCACTACCGTGGCAGCTTATGAAGCAGCGCTCAAAAACAACACGCTTGACAGCATAGC
The DNA here is from genome assembly GCA_030535795.1 of Akkermansia sp. Taxonomy (GTDB): domain Bacteria; phylum Verrucomicrobiota; class Verrucomicrobiia; order Verrucomicrobiales; family Akkermansiaceae; genus Akkermansia. The sequence continues at coordinate 22,129 of JAUNRE010000019.1, read as the reverse complement.
CAACATCCAGCAGCTGCGCGGCTTCTTCCTTACCCGCGACAACAAGCTGATGCTCATCAAAGTGGAGGCCGTTGAGACACCCACCGTACTGCCCTACGAGCAGGCAAAAGACAAAGCACTGGCTGACCTGAACGCCGAGCGCAGCGACAACGCCCTGACTCTGGCTGCCGAGAAACTGTACAAGGAAATGAGCGAAGCCGTGGCTGCCGGCGAAGGTACGGATGCCGTATTTGCCAAAGCGACAGCCGCCGGTGCAGACGTGAGCGACTTCGGCCCCTGCGAGCTGAGCCTCGGCTCCACCCTGCCCGAGGGCATCACCGTGCAGCACCTGCTCTCCACGGCTAGCGGCAAGCTCTGCCCCCTGGCTGTACAGCCCACCGGAGCCCGCATCAGCACCATCACCGAGCGCACCGTTCCCAACGACACGCAGTACACCATGTCCAAGCTGATGTACATGCTGCCCATGCAGAACGCCAAGCTCTCCAACATCATCATGCTCGACTGGCTCAACAGCGCCCGCATACGCTACAATGTGCTGCTTTCCGAGCATGTCAAGCTCTACGGCAGCAACTAAGCACACGCGCCCATGGCTTTTCCCCCGCAGACTAAGTACATTGTGGGCAATGAGGCGTGCGAGCGCTTCAGCTTCTACGGCATGAAGAGCATCCTGGTGCTCTACATGGTAAACGCTCTCGCCATGAGCGAGAGCGATGCCATGGAGGTAGCGCACCTCTTCAACGCCCTCATCTACATTCTGCCCCTTCTGGGTGCCTGGATAGCCGACCGCTTCCTGGGGCGCTACCACACGATTCTCTACGTCTCGCTCTTTTACTGCCTGGGGCACGGTGTGCTGGCCACGGCAGATTTGACATCCAGCATTGAGATAAAGCGCATCATCCTGATGACCGGCCTGTTCATCATAGCGCTGGGAGCGGGCGGCATTAAGCCCTGCGTATCCGCCTTTGTGGGGGACCAGGTAGGCGGCTTCGACAGCAAGACGATGACCCGCGTCTACGCGGCATTCTACTGGTCCATCAACTTCGGCTCCTTCTTCTCCTTCCTGGTAATCCCGTGGATTCACAAGAACTGGGGGTACAGCTGGGCCTTTGCCATCCCCGGCATCTTCATGGCGCTGGCAACCTTTGTTTTCTGGTGCGGCCGCAAGCAATACCTGCATAAAGCCCCGGCACAGCCGGAGTTTCTGCCGGCGTTGTTCTGCCGTGTTTTCCGAGGCGCGAACACAGCCTGCGCCCGCTACGGCGGAGCAGCCGTCAGCAAGGCGACGAACACAGCCATGCTGATTGGAGCCTTCATCGTCGTAGCCCCGATAGTGATAGGCCTGGCCGCCTGGGCCAAGAGCGGCGCCACGCAGCTGGCCACCCTCTCCGGCCTGAGCGAGATAGCCGCCGGCTTCTGCGGACTGATAGCACTGCTGCTCTATGTGGCGGCACTGGTACTGGCAGGGCTCAAGGCAGCGGCGACTTTCGGCATGCAGAATTTCTTCGGCACTACCGGCAGCATGTTGTTCAACAAGCGCGAAGTGACAGAAAAACTCTACAGCGACGAGCAACGCAAGGAAGCCCGCAACATGCTGCGCGTGCTCACGGTGTTCCTCCTCATTATTCCCTTCTGGAGCCTGTTTGACCAGACCTCCACCAGCTGGATATTGCAGGGGCGCACCATGCAGGAGATACAGTTCTCCCTCTTCGGCATCAATTTCTTCTTCGGTGCAGAAGAGATGCAGAGCATCAACCCCGCCTTTGTCATGACACTGGTGCCGATAGTGACGCTGCTGGTGTATCCCTACATCGGCAAATGGAGCCAGCCGCTCAAGCGCATGGGCATCGGCATTGTGCTGGCCGGCGGCGCCTACGCCATCGTTGCCTGGCTGCAGCACAGACTCGACTCCGGCGAGCAGCTCAGTATCCTCTGGCAAATTATCCCCTACTTCGTCATCACCGTGGCAGAAATCCTGGTGAGCACCACCGGCTTGGAATATGCCTACACCGCCGCGGGCGACAAGCTCAAGAGCATCGTTTCGAGCTTCTGGTTCCTGACCAGCACCATGGGTAATTTCCTTGTCATCTACCTTACCGGTATCGTCAACGACCCGGCCTCCACAAGCACCTTCATCCTCTACGGCGCCCTCAGCGTTGTGATTGGGCTTATCTTTATTCTTGTGACAACCCGCCCGGGATTTAAGGCGGAGTAATCCCCCCATCCACCTCTTGCACCCCGGCCGCAGTATCGGAAAACTGCGGCCGGGGTATTCAACACCGGGGAGCTATGCGCTCTTACTTTCGGCGAGGGAGCAAGCGTGTATAGCGGCGTTCATTCACGGCGCGAACACATACCAGCCAGGGGCGAGGAATTGATTCCTCCCCGTATAAAATGCCCAGCAGAGCACCGGCAATTGCGGCATTGGTGTCGGTATCGCCTCCGGCGGACACTATATCCACGAGAGCCCTCTTGAAATCAGGCGCATGCAGCAACTGATAGAACGCGCTTTGCAGTGCCACTAGCACCCAGCCGATATTCTCACCATCATAGTCGGGGCGCTCGACTGCGGCTTTCTGCAACGCAGCCAGCACAGATTCATGCACCCCCAGTTTCTGTGCCCGGGCAAGGGTGGCTTCATACACACTTGCAGGGGTTGCACCCGATTGCATAGCCTGCAACAGCGCATAGACATATACCACGTTCGCATCACCACACACGGGATGGGGGTGCGTGAGGGCGGCATCCTCGCGGGCAGCACGCTGCCAGTCAAAATCGGGGTGTGCGTAAGCCCATAAAGCGATGGGGAGGACTCGCATCAGCGCACCATTGCCCTGGCTCTGCCGGTCGGGATTCCCGGCCAGCGCTCGCGTCACGGCTTCTCCGGCATCGGGAGGGTCGCTGTCAAACCACTCCTGATAGCGACGCATGGCAGCAGCGGCATCCCAGCCGTTGGCATCAATAAGCGCCTGGTGCAGACACCAGGCCATTTGGGTATCATCCGTCACCTCGCCTGCTTTGCGAGTTACGCAGATACAGAAGCCCGGCACCATTCGGTCGAGACCATCAGGATAGGCTCGACGAATATCGCCCTTGTAGCAGAACTCTGCCGGAGCCCCCAAGGCATCGCCCACCATGTGGCCTGCCCAAGCCACATTGGCGTATGTCATTTGTGCGGAGCTCGAGGAGCGAGATTCGATTGAATTGAATGAGTTTGTTTTTGTCATGCGATTGGTGTTTTTTGTGAACCAGCGCCTGTTATAAACCGAGTTCTATTTTTTCATTAAGTACAACAAAACGCGTCTTCTAAAAAAAACACAACCTCCTACCGATTAACCCAATGCGACACTTAATAACAAACTGACCGTTTTTTTTACGAGTGTCGCCCTGTAAGTGAAGCCTTGCAAAACACGAGAAATCGGATGACAATCCGAATGTTTTATTGTTGAGCCGGAGCCCATGCTCCGGATTCAACTCGCAATACCCCGGTCTTACACGGAAACTCTGAAGACGCACCCACGTATGCAGAGGGAACCCAGCAAAGAGCTTCATCGGGTATGCCCGGCAAGGCTTCGCCAATGAGGCGGTCGCCCAGCCACACATAAAAACCGGGCTTGCGATTCTCCCCCTCGGGCTTCGGAACCCATGCAATGCGCACTTCCTCCGTGTTTTTCGACATATCACTGCGGTACAACACGGTGTGATTATTCCACAAAATCGCACTCTCCGTCATCTGAAGACTAGCACAGAAACGGGCTTCATCGTTACGGCACATAAACAGATACAATCCCTTTTCGGAGTCCCAGCCATCCGTTGCGCCATTTCCCACGGCTGCGCCTTGCAGCACCAACGTCACCCCCTTCTCCGCCGGCAGCCGCAGCCAGCTTTCCTCGGGGATTTCTGCTTTTTCATCGGAAGAAAGCTCAAAATCGCTTGTTGCTTTCCGGGGAAGGCCCACGGTACGCCCGCCCACGCCTAAGCGCTGTGCAATGTCAGCGGCTATGAGCATATCCCCCTGAGCCGTAGGATGCAAGTGGTCACGGGAATTGAAGAATTGCTCCTCACCCACGCCGGGTTTGTCCGTGCGGGCAATATCTACCAGATAGCGGTTTACATCCAGCACCTCGATACCCTTGCCAGCGGCCCAAGTTTTGAGCTTTTCATTGTAATCCATGATGACGGCGTAATCCTCCTTCTTGTTCGTATGGCGGGTGCCGTCATGCCAAGTGGGGATGGTAAGCAGCAGGATGCGCGCCCCGGGAGCCGCCTTGCGCATGGCACCCACGATGGTATCCATATCACCGCCGGGGCCAAGTAAGTTTCGCAGCACCGTCTTGTAATAATTCTTTGCCCCGATACCGCCGCGATCTCCGTAGTCGGAATAAGTATCATTGGTGCCAATCATCAGGATAAAGACATCCGGCATCTGTGTTTGGGGGTCGATGGTATACTTCCCTTTGTACGTCTTATCCAACCCCAGCCAGTCAAAAATGTTCGAGTTACCCAGGCGCCCGGATTTATTTCGCCGACCGGCTATTTCAAAAGCCCGCTCACTACAGATGGCGGAGTGGCGGTTATTGAAAGGAACACCGGCGTAGACAATCCCCGGAGTGACACCGTATTTCTGAGGCTGATTGCCGACATTGACCCCCACAAACTCAAACTTTACCCCATTGTCAACGAATATCTTATGCAAAGGCCAGCGATAGGAAGGAGCAAAGGAACCGTGAGTAATGGAATCCCCCACGCACATCACACGCCCCACCTCCACAGCGGGCTCAGCACCCCGCACCACCCCGGCTGCCACCAGCCCTGCCAAAACGCTCAGAAAAACAGATTTCATGCCCTGTACTATAGCACATGCAACACGGCTCTACAATGATTTTTTTCGCAGTTTGGCCATCCCCGAAAACAACGCGGCAATAAGAGTGCCGGAAATAGAATGCCACACGCAGGAAATAGCCGACACGATAGCGGCCTCAGGCAGCAAAGGAAAGTGACGCCCGGCCAATACCGTAGCCAGCCCGGCATTCTGCATACCGACCTCGATGGAGAGGGTGCGCCGCTTGGGCTTACTCATGCGGGTGGCAACACCTGCCACATACCCTAGCACATAGCCCAGACCATTGTGCAAAAAGATACAGAGGAATATCAACGCCCCGCTCTCAAAAAACTTCATCCCGTGAGCCGATGTCACGCCGCCCACAATACAAGCCAGCCCCAGCACCGCCAGCCCCGGCATAAGACGACACACCGTGCGGTAGCCTTTTCTGGAGCTGAATAAAAAATTGCACAGAGTCCCCACCCCCACCGGCAACAACGTCACCAGCAGAATGCTGCGAAAAAGCCCCATGGCATCCACATCTATCGATTCGCCGGCAAGCCACAGCACCAGCAGCGGAGTCATGAGCGGAGCCAACAGGGTGGACACCGTCGTCATCCCCACGGAATAGGCCACATCGCCGCGGCATAACAGGCTCATGATATTGCTGGACACACCACCGGGGCTACACCCCACCAGAATGAGACCGGCTGCAATTCCCTTGGGCAGCCCAAAGAAAAACACCAGAGAAAATGCCAGCAGCGGCATAATGGTAAACTGAGCCAAGGCGCCGATACAGATATCGAACGGGCGGCGGGACAGAATGCGGAAATCCTCCGTCGTGAGTGTCATGCCCATGGTGAGCATGATAAAGCCCAGAACACAGGTCTGCACATCGCCGCGCACCCAATCAAACAGAGAAGGCTCCGCAAAAGCCAGCGCCGCCACGGCAATGATGAATGGTGCGGTCCAGGTCGACAGCCACGCAGATAAGGAAAGCAGGAACCGCATAAAAAATAAGGGTTACGGCAGACGCTCGGCATCAGCTCCGCCGTAACCCGGTCGATAGTCAATAAATCAGAGCTTCTTCCACGGCAGCGCCTTCAGCAGAGAGTCGAAGCCCAGCCCCGTACCGCGCGGCACATGGAATTCCGGGGTAACATCCATACCCAGTTCTTCAGAGAACGTGTTAGGACGGTACACATGGTGCGTGACCAGCCCGCAAAGCGGCACCTCCTCAGCAGGCTTGCCGGTATAGTACTTGGCCGCATTGTAAGCAGCCCAGCACTGCCCCACGGGGTGATCCAGATAGGTGGTGAACACGGGCAGACCGCTGGTGCTCTGGTGGCGGGCAGGCTTCACCAGACGCATCATCGGCTTGTTGGTGCGAGCGGGAATCGTGCTCTCCTGCAAGGGCGTGTCATAGCCCAGCGGCATCCCGGCATCCTGTAGCGTCTGCCAAGTCTGCACATCGTAGTAGCAGGGGTCTTCCACGAAATCAATGCGCTGCTTCATGGCATCAGAAAGCATATCCCAGAACTTCAGAGCATCATCAAGTGTCAGGGTACAGTTAAAGTCCACACGCCACTTCCAATCCGGCACCATGGAGGCGAGGTTCGTCAGGCGTTCCACCGTGGCAGCCAGTTTGGGAACCACCTTAATCTTGCCGACTCGGAACCCGCGCTGGTGCAGGTTGTACACCTGAGCCGGGGTAGCACTCACCGTCAGTGTTGCATGGCTGCGGGGAATCGTCAGACCTTCAAAAAGGCTTTTCCCCTCAGCGCGAGCCTGGCCGTCCAACTCAATGCACTTAAGAGCACGCTCACCAAGGCGCAACGGCGTACCATCCCGCAGGGCATCCAACTCATACTCAAGCGGCGAATCGCCCAGCTCAGGCCAGGACTGCAGGCAGGCATAACCGCCGTTATCGCCGCGCAGAAGCACGCCCTCACGCGGCTGGGCGGCAGCACGAGCGCTCAGGGCGCCCACGGGATAAAGAGTGTATGGAGTGTAGTGCATGCCCGATTTTACCCCTTTTACAGCCGCTTGTCACGTTCAATCTGTGTACTCGCGGTATTTATCAGGAATAATAGCGCAGAAACAATGGGAAAAAGCAATTTTCGTGATGAAAAAATTAGAGGCCTACGTCTCATTGTTACCAACGCGTAGGAATAAATTACCCGGAAATCAGCCCTGACAGAGCAGAGACTGCGAATGATGTACGGGAAAATCATTGACAGAGTGAGCACAATCGAGTAAAAGAAGGCATGTTCAACGGTATGGAAGACCAGCTTCTCATCGGCGGTGCGCTCTCACTGCTGGCGGGGTTATGCACCGGTATCGGCGCGGCGGTGGCACTGTTTCTCAAGCGCACCAATGCCAAGATGCTCACCTTTTCGCTGGGAGCCAGTGCAGGCGTGATGGTCTACATCTCGTTCATGGAACTAATGCCGCTGGCCATGGAAAAGCTGGGAGAAGGGCCGGCCAACAAATGGATTGTGCTGGGCGCATTCTTTAGCGGCATGGGGCTGGCTGCTCTCATTGACAAGCTGATACCCGAAGACGAAAACCCGCATGAATTCCGCACGGAGCATGAAGTGCAGGAAGCCCAGAACGCCACGGGGCTCACCGGCAAGGACAAAGTGAAGCGCTCCGCCTTTCTCTTTGCTATTGCCATTGGGGTGCACAACTTTCCCGAAGGCATGGCAACGGTTGCCGCGGCATTTGACAACGTGAGCATTGCCATGTCCGTGGCATTGGCAGTGGCCATACACAACATCCCGGAAGGCCTCACGGTAGCCGTTCCCCTGCTCTACGGCACCGGGAGCCGCAAAAAGGCCTTCTGGGTAGGGACGCTCACCGGGCTGGCCGAGCCGCTGGGCGCATTGGTTTGCATGCTGGTATTGCTGCCGTTCCTGAGCGCCACATTGCTGGGGGTATTGTTTGCCGTGGTAGCGGGCATCATGGTATTCATCTCGTTCGATGAACTGCTACCCATGGCCGAGCGCTGGGGGCACCACCACCTGAGCATAGGCGGCGTGATGGTGGGCATGTTTGTGATGGCCGCCGTGTTGTAAGAAAAACCCACACAAAAGCAGCCCGAGGAAGCCCCCACGGGCTGCCGAAGCTGATAGCGCTGAAGGCTCAGCTCAGCGGATGTTCAGATAGGTATCAGGCTCTGCATTCTTGAGCTGCTCCTCCAGCACCGGGAACGCAACACCGCCCACATAAATGGCACAGATAATGACACCTACCACTTGAACCACGATGGAGATAATACTTGCCTTTACCCAGAACCCGGCGGAGGCAGCCAGACGCTGACATTCAGACAGATTCAGAGAACTCCAGGCCCCATCGGCACGGACTGCCTGCACGAGAGCGATGAGGGCAAAAGGCAGCGTGAAGGGCGTGAGACACAACGCTGCCAGCAGCGATAATACGCTGCCGAGCATGTGCGTATCCGGCTTGGGAGTGCTCGGAGCCGCCGAGGGCATTGCCGGAATAGGTGCGGCCGGAACATCGGGAGACGAAGGTACACGCGGCAGCGCATCCGCCGGGGGAACCTGAGCATCAGCCACCGGAGCAGCGCCGCCGGGCAAATCCACGATGCGGGAAATGGGAAGCCAATCAGCCATACCCTCCACGCAATAAATGTGCTCTGAAGTAAGCTCACCCTTGGAGGCCATGCTCTCCAGCTCATCAATCGTATACGGGCCAACGGGGCGCCCGCCGGGCTTTGTGATGTAGTATTGTGTAGCAGACAGAAGAAATCAGCGGTCAAAAATAAGTAACAAAATAATGACAAGGTACAGGAGAAGCTGAACGAAAGTCACTACAGTGGATACATTTACCCAGGTACGAGCGGAATGGGAGTAGCGGATGCTTTCTTCATACTTCAACGAGGTGAAGGCGTTTTCTGACAACACGGCATATACCAACGCCGGCACTGCCGGGAAGAACGTCAGCGGACAGAGAGTGAGCCCAAGTGCCAGCAACACAATGGACTTCACGATGCGAGTATCGGGTTTATCCACATGAGGGGTCGGTGTCTCAACAACCCGAGAATGATGGATGATTACTTTCTCCGTCACGGGTTTCCATTCATCGCCACCTTCTTCACAGTACAGCATATCCGTGCTCAGGACACCCTGTTGCGCCATCACGCGCAGGGAGTCCAGGCTGAGAGGCCCGGTGGGCGTACCTCCGGGACGTGTTATGTAATAGCGGGGTTGGGTCGTCATATCATTTATCACAGTGAATTACAGGGAAAAGCCTTCAGGAAATAAAGCCCGGTATAAATGCGAGGATCGATGGATTTGCCGGCTGCCATCTGCTCTGACAGCCAGTTATCAATATCCGCCAGCGGCGCTTCATGCACCAGGATATTTTCATTATCCACGCCGCCGCCGGCAGCAACTTTCCTCAATCCGCTCGCCAGATAAAAAGAAACTGTCTCCGAGGTAAGGCCGGGAGATGAAGGGCCGGTAAAAAGGTAGCGCATCTCGGCAGCTTCATAGCCTGTTTCCTCCAACAGCTCGCGTTTCGCGGCCACCAGACCGCTCTCCGGGCCTTCATCGCCAATCAAGCCTGCCGGGAAACAAATGCTCTGTGCGGCAATGGGCGGCCGATATTCCTCCACCAGCAGCACCTTAGCATCAGGGGTGCAGGCAAATATCATGGCAGCCCCGGTATTTCGCACGCGCTCGCAGTATTCCCAGCGGCCATCGCGCACCATGTTCAGGAATTTTCCCTGATAAAGAGTCTCCATAAGGGTATTGATGGCGGCAGAGCAAAAGCCCTGCCGCCCATTGGGATGAATGTAGGTTACTCGCGTACCAGCGTACGGAAGCGAGCCAGGATGCGCCCGGTTACAGGGCCGGCAACACCTGCGCCAATCTTGCGGCCATCCAGAGAGGTGGCGGCGATAACCTCAGCGGCGGTTCCGGTCAGGAAACACTCATCAGCGCTCAGCACATCGAAGCGATTCATGACCTTCTCGATGCAGGTAATGCCGAGCTCGGCACAGATATCGAACACCGCGTGGCGGGTAATACCGCCCAGGGCGCCCTCCGTCAGCGGAGGAGTCATCACCACGCCGTCACGCACGATGAAGATATTGTCGCCGGTGCACTCAGCCACATTACCACGCTGGTTCAGCATGAGCGCCTCGCCGGCGCCCTGAGCCACAGCCTCCATCTTGGCAGAGATACCATTGAGGTAGTTCAGGCTCTTGACCTGCTGGCACAGCACATCGGGATTGGGGCGGCGGAAGGTGGAGGTAATCATGCTCAGGCCGTTCTCGTACATCTCGGCAGGATAAAGCGCGATATTCTGCACGATGATGAACATGCTGGGCTTGGGGCAGTTGCGGGGGTTAAGACCCAAATCCCCCTTACCGCGAGTCACCACGAGGCGGATGTAGCCATCCTCCATACCGTTAGCGGCCACGGTATCCTTAGTTGCCTGGCACACCTCATCGAAGCTCCACGGGCAGGCAATGTTCAGATAGCGCATGGAATCGAACAGGCGTACAATGTGCTCGTGCAGGCGGAACACCTTGCCGGAGTAGAAGCGAATGCCTTCAAACACACCATCGCCATACAATACACCATGATCGAAAACGGAGACAGAAGCCTCGTTCGAATCAACCAACTTTCCATCGAACCAGATTTTCATGATAAAAAAATTGTGAACGCAGCCATTATAACCGCTTCGGCTCACAAATAAAGCAGAAAAAGTGGCTGTATGTCATTTTTTGCGGCCTGCGGCGCGGCGGGGAGCTTACGACCGCTCCCAAATACGGCGGGAGAGAGCATCCGCTGCGGCGGCAACCTGAGCGCGGTGCTTGCTGGGAGCCTCGGCCTCGCCTATGACCAACTCATGCCAGAGGGCGCGCGCACGGAAGGGACCGGCAGGCTGAGCCTCGCTCACCGGCTCCACCTGATACTCAGGCCCAACACCATCGATTGCCTGCAACACCTCCAGCAACTTACCCTTGTGGTTGATTTCCAGGTATTGTTCGGCAGTGGCAAGGCTTTCTTCCATAAGGCGCAGCACGACCTTGCGCACGGCGTTGTAGTTTGAATCCATCATCACGGCACCAACCACGCTCTCGAAGGTATTGGCCAACACGGAAACAGCTGTCCGCCCGCCGTTTTTCTCCAGCTGGGGGCTCATGACGATGTATTCGCCCCACCCGAGTTTCGCCGTAAGCCCCGCCAGATGCTGCCGGCTTACGATTCCCGAGCGCAGCTTGGTCAGCGTGCCCTCATCCGCCTTGGGATAGAGGCTGAAGAGCTCACGACTCACCACCAGCTCCAGTACAGCATCACCCAGATACTCAAGACGCTCGTAGTTCAGGTTCGTCTTTTTTTTCTGGTCGGAACTGGGGTGACTCAACGCTTGCTTCAGCCAGGTGGAGTCCGTGAACGTGTATCCCAGGGATTCTTGTATTGCCTCAAACTGCATGGGCGTATCATAACATAACTCCAACTGTTTGGCGAGTACCGGCGGCGTCATGACATGCTTTTGGCGCTTTATGTCTCGAAATGTCGTTTATCTTCCGCGCCGAATAGAGTAAAATGAGGAAAAATCATCCCCAAGCAAATGGCAGACCAGAACCAGAACAAAAACGGACTTCCGCCCACGCAGGGCAGCTCCCCCAACTGGGGGCTGTGGATTCTCATGGCCGTCATCACCGGCATTCTGCTGTTGGCCTTCACGTCCGATGGCAGCATGGGCAGCGCCGCCCGCAACATGACGCTGGAGGAGTTCCGCAAGGAGTACCGGGATGGCAACGTGGTACTCACCGATGCAGAACACTACCCGATTGAGGTCGTCAGCAGCGATAACTCCAGCAATGGTGTCATCAACGCCTATATCTACAGGCAGAAGCCCACTTTCACCTACGCCCCCTTCTACATGCCGTTCACGGAAAGTGAGGAACTTAAAACACTCTTCAACCGCTACGGCATCACCACCACCGGTACTATTGATGACATCCCCGCCGAGCGCGGCGATAAGGTCATCTCCACCGAATACTTCCGCAAACTCGGCGAGGAGGGGCGCATCCTCGACACCAAGGAGAAGCACCCCCGCATCTGCTACACCAACGAAAACGGCACAGAAGGTGTCGTGGTGGGCGAGTACCGCAAAAACCCCGAAGCCCCCGTCAACCGCAAGGATGTTGAGTATGTGAGTGTGAACTTCAGCCGCACATTCCAGGGCGACCAGGTGCGCGACATGCTCGGTACTCACGCCGCATACAAGGTGGAGAGCAACACCTGGCAAATGATTCTCATCAACTGCCTGCCCGTGCTGCTGCTCATTGTCATCTTCATCTTCCTCTTCCGCGCCCAGGGCGGCGGCCCCAGCGGAGCCATGAAGTTTGCCCGCAGCCGTGCCCGCCTGCTCGACCCCTCGCAGAACAAGATTACCTTCAAGGACGTCGCCGGTATCTCCGAAGCCAAGGAAGAAGTATGGGAGATTGTGGAGTTCCTGCGGAATCCGCAGAAGTTCCGCAACCTGGGCGGCACCATTCCCAAGGGCGTGCTGATGGTAGGCCCCCCCGGCACCGGCAAAACCCTGCTGGCCAAGGCAATTGCCGGCGAGGCAGATGTACCCTTCTACACTATATCGGGTTCCGACTTTGTGGAAATGTTTGTGGGTGTGGGAGCCAGCCGCGTGCGAGACATGTTTGCCGAAGCCAAGAAGCACTCTCCCTGCCTCATCTTCATCGATGAGATTGATGCTGTAGGCCGCCACCGCGGACACGGCGTAGGCGGCGGACACGACGAGCGCGAGCAGACGCTTAACGCCCTGCTTGTGGAGATGGACGGCTTCTCCGCCAACGAGAACGTCATCGTCATTGCCGCCACCAACCGAGTGGATGTACTGGATCCCGCACTTCTGCGTCCCGGTCGTTTCGACCGCCAGGTGGTTGTCAACCTGCCCGATGCCGCAGGCCGCGAGCAGATTCTGCGTGTGCATGCCCGCAAGATTAAGCTCGACCCGTCTGCCAACCTCAACCCGATAGCCCGAGCCACCACCGGTTTCTCCGGCGCTGAGCTGGCAAACCTGGTGAACGAGGCCGCGCTTATCGCCGCCCGCCGTAATAAGCAGACCGTCACCCAGAGCGACCTGGAAGAGGCTCGCGAAAAAGTGCGCTGGGGGCGTGAGCGCCGCTCACTCGAAATCACCGACAAAGAGAAGTACTACACCGCCGTACACGAAGCGGGGCACGCCATCTGCCTGCTCAAGACAGAGCTGCGCAAGAGCCTGCCGTTGCACAAAGTCACCATCATCCCCCGCGGCCCTGCACTGGGTGTCACCATGATGCTGCCGGATGAAGACAAGCACAGCGAGTACAAGAGCGAGCTGCTCGACTACATCGTCATGGCAATGGGTGGCCGTTGCGCCGAGCAGGTCGTATTCGGCGACATCTCCGGCGGTGCGCGCGGCGATATTCAGTCCGCCACCTCCATCGCCCGCAAGATGGTGTGCGTGTACGGCATGAGTGAGAAGCTCGGACCCATCGAATACGGCACCAATCACAACGAAGTATTCCTGGCACGCGATATCTCCCAGACAACGCGCAATTATTCCGAGCGCACGGCTCAGCTCATCGACGAGGAGATTCAGCGCATTGTAACGGAGAACTACAACCGCGCCATCGACATTCTTACCGAAAACAAGGAACGACTGTTGCTTGTAGCGGATAAGCTCATGGAGTACGAAACGCTCAACGGCGAGCAGATAGCCGAGTTGCTGGACACAGGCGCCATGAGCAACCCGCCCACCCGAGAGCTGCCTCCGGCCATGCCCGAAAACCTCGATGCGCCCACCGACCTGCAAACGCCCGATGACCAACCACCGGCACCGGAAACACAGCCCGGAGCCTCGGAAAAACTCTAAAACTCTTTCCCCTTATTATCATGAACAGCAAAGAACTGGCAATAGCCTGCGCCGCTGCGGCCGATGAGGCCAAGGCCACCAATATCGCCGTGTATGATCTGCGCGGCACCTCCTCCATCACAGACTTCGCCATTGTCTGCACTGCCTCCTCCACCCCCCACCTGCGTGCCGTGCTCGCCGGTATCGACAAGGAAGTGGGAGAGAAGTACAATGTGGAGCCCGTTTACGCCGAACGCACGCCCAACGCCCTGTGGTCCGTGCTGGACTACATTGACGTAATGGTACACATCATGGCTGATGAAGTGCGTGAATTCTACGGTCTGGAGAAATTCTGGAAAGAGGAAAACCGCATCGAGTGGGCTCCCCAAGCAGAGTAAGCCCCATTCTGCACCCAAACTTTTCAGCCGCAGCTTCGGCAGCTGCGGCTTTTTTTACGAAAGCCCCCATCCGCGTGCTATCCCCACCCGCACGCCCGGCACAGGCCACCGAGCCGGGAATTACAGATTTTCCCTTTCCGCTTACCAGCCTACCGACAAGCCGGAAATTTCCGGCATCACTGAGCAAGAGAGTTAACCGTTAATCAATCACAGCCCGCCACATGAGCAGTTCACCACCGACAAGCCAGCGCATCGAGTCCCTGTACGTACTCAAAGCGCTGTGCTCATTTCTGGTGGTAGTGGTGCACGCCCAGCTGTGGGGAAAATCGCATCTCACCCCCTTGCTGGGTATCGCCACGCCGTGCTTTCTAGCGATAACCGGCTTTCTGCTCTACTCGGCCGATGAGGAACGCGAATGGGGCAAAGCCAAAAAGTGGGCACGCAAAACCTTCTTGCTCAGTCTCGCCTGCAATGCGCTCTACCTGAGCTTTTACCTATGGGACGGCGTACCGCTGAGCCGCTACGGCATCAGCGGACTGGTGCTCAACCTCTTCACGGGTCACTGCATCAGCACGCACCTGTGGTATCTGAGCGCCGTGTGGCAAGCCCTGCTATTGCTCGGTCTGCTGCGCCGCTATGCACCACGCCTCATTTGCATGGCACCGCTACTCTACCTCATCGCCTATGTGCTGAGAGCCTACGGTAAACAGCTGTTCCCCATGCTTGATGCCGACACCCTCTTCATCCTGCGAGCCAACGCACTCGTCACAGCGCTTCCGTTCCTCGCTACCGGTTATCTGGTACACCGCTACAAAGATTACCTCCTGAGTCACCTGCGGATTCTTCCCTGCACGGCAGGCATACTGGCCTGTGCTTATGCCGAATATTACCTGCGCCGTTGGATGGGCGGCGGCAGCATTTTCTTCCTGAGCACCTGGCCGCTCGTCGCAGCCCTGGTGCTGCTGTGCTGCCGCTACCGCAGCTTCAGTCTGCCGGTGTTAGCTCATATCGGCCGCGTCCATTCCGCGAATGTGTACTACTTTCACATCCTGGTGCTTATATACGCCAATCGTCTGCTGCCGGACTGCACGGCATGGCAAGCGGCGCTCGTCTACGCAGCCTCACTCCCGATTTCCTGCATCTTCAACGCCATGGTAAGTGCCGCCCACCGCTTTGCACACTCAATAAAAGCTTGTCAAACACCTCATACGGGAGTATAATCCGCGCCCGTTATGAAACAGTACGCTCAACAGCTTCTGCGTTACCCCGAAATGGGGATTTCTCTTGATTTTTCCAAGCTGCCTCTCACTCCTGAGTTTCTGGCAGAGATGAACCCGCTCATCGAGCGCGCGTATGCCGATATCGCCGCGCTCGAAGCCGGCACCATCGCCAACCCCGATGAGAACCGCATGGTGGGCCATTACTGGCTGCGCAACAGCAACATTGCCCCCACTGCTGAGCTGAAGGCCAAGATTGACGAGCCGCTGGCCGACCTTAAAGCTTTCGCTGCCGATGTGCTCAGCGGCAAGATTCTCGCCCCCAACGGTAATAAGTACAGCACCTGCCTCGTCATCGGCATCGGAGGCTCCGCCCTCGGCCCCGAGCTGGTGGCCGATGCCCTGCCCGCCAACGGCCTCGCTATGGCATTCCTCGACAACACCGACCCGGACGGCATGTACAAGGTGCTCGACACCCTGCCGCTCACGGAGACCCTGGCCGTTGTTATCTCTAAGTCCGGCGGCACCCCCGAGACGCGCAACGGCATGGTATGCGCTCAGGCCTACTTCGCCGACAAGGGACTCAGCTTTGCCGCCCAGGCCGTGGCCGTGACCGGCGTAGGCTCCACGCTCGACAAGGTAGCCGTGGCCGAAGGCTGGGTGAAGCGCTTCCCCATGGAAGACTGGGTAGGCGGCCGTACTTCTGAGACCTCTGTGGTGGGTCTTGTTCCTGCCGCTCTGCAGGGGGTGGATGTCGATGCACTGCTGAAAGGCGCTGCCGACATGGACGCCCACACCCGCGTGGCAGACACAGCAGCGAATGCCTCGATGAAGCTGGCTCTGGCCTGGTACGCAGCCGGCGAGGGCAAGGGCAAGAAGGACATGGTAGTGCTGCCCTATAAGGATAGTCTCGTCCTCTTCTCCAAGTATTTGCAGCAGCTCATCATGGAATCCCTGGGCAAAGAGCTCGACCTGGACGGCAAGGTTGTCAACCAGGGCATTTCCGTATACGGCAACAAGGGCTCCACCGACCAGCACGCCTATGTGCAGCAGCTGCGCGACGGCCTCAACAACTTCTTCGTCACCTTCATTGAGGTGCGTCAGGCTCCCACCGACACCGTAAAGGTGGAAGACGCCTTCACTGCCGGTGACTACCTGCAAGGCTTCCTGCGCGGCACACGCAAAGCCCTGAGCGAGAGCGGGCGCCAGAGCATCACCATCTCCATACCCACGGTGAATGCCTACACGCTCGGCATGCTCATTGCGCTGTTTGAGCGTGCGGTCAGCTTCTACGCCAGCCTCATTCACATCAACGCCTACCACCAGCCCGGCGTACAGGCCGGCAAACTGGCGGCCAACGTATTCCTCAAGCTGCTGGCCAGCGCCGAGGCTGCCCTGAGCACCACGCCCGCCACCGCGGCCGATGTTGCAGCCAAGGTCGGAGCCGATGTGGAGGACACCTACCACGCCTTGGTACACATAGCCGAGAGCGGGAAGGCGAGCTGGACGCTGGGCGAATGCCCCTGCGCTGACACATTCGCCGCCAAGGCCTGATTTTCTCGGAACAGCCCGCAGCGCACCTCGCTGTGGGCTGTTCAACATCACCCTTTCAAACACAGACCAATCCATGAAATACCTCCTGTATCTCCTGACCTTCGCAGCATTGCTCGGCACCGCCACGCTGCCTGCCACCTACGCCTCCTCCAATGACATTGCTGAAACAGAAGAGGAACTGGCTGCCGTGCCGTTATCCCTGCAAAGCCGCCGCTATGTCACCAAGGCTCGCCCCAAGCTGGACGCCAAGGTATACTTCATCTACCAGTCCCGCTACATGTGCCCCCGTTGCGTAGCCGAGGCACCCGCCATTGCCGCGACATACAAGAAAATGAAAGGCAAAGGCGCGGAGCTAGTGATGCTCAATATCGACCAGGATGACAAGACTGCGGCAACCTGGGCCAAGAAAGCAAAACTTCGCTTTCCCATTGTCTCTCCGACAGACCGAGCCGGGATTCCGTTCCCCTACAACGGGCCGAATGCGCTGCCCTGCATGGTAGCAGTGGACGTGTACGGCAACAAGCTCGGAGAAGCAGGCGGCACAGAAGTGGCGGATTTCCTCGCGAAGAATTGGAAAAAATTCGTCAAGGAAATTAAGAAAGAAGAAAAAGAGGAAGCTCGGGACAAAGATAAAGACTAACGCGTTTGCGCTCCTTTCCCGACCCGCAACTCTTCGGAGTTGCGGGTTTTTCATTATCTCACACGATACTGCTCGCCACAATGGCATTCAGCACATCCTTGGGCAAAGGCGGCAGACCGGACACAGCTGCACATTCTTCCAACTGCTGCACCGTACGAGCGCCGATAAGCACCGAGCTTACCTCTCTGCGGCGCAGCAGCCATCGCAGGGAAAGATGCGCAAGCGGCATTCCGGCCTCATCTGCTATTTTCTGCAACTTCGCCACTCGATTGCTGTTTTCCTTCACTTTTTCCTCATCGAGGAACATGGAAGAAACATCAGCAGCACGAGAATGCTTCGGTATCCCCTTCAAATACTTACCGGTAAGCTGCCCCTGTGCCAGAGGAGAAAAAGCGATTGTTCCGGTCTGCTGGTTCTCAGCTTCCGGCAACACGCTGACTTCACATTCGCGTTCCAGCAGGTTGTAGCGGAACTGGTGCAGCAGGCAAGGCACTTTCTCTTCTCGCAGCATTTCGCAGGCTCGGGTAAACTCTTCGGACGAGTATTTGGAGAGCCCCACATACAAAGCCTTGCCGCTGCGTACGGCATGAACCAACGCACCCACCGTTTCCTCCAGCGGGGTGTGAGGATCAGGACGGTGAGAATAAAACACATCCACATAGTCCAGCTTCATACGACGCAGGGATTGATCCAGCCCGGCCAGCAGATGCTTACGCGACCCCCAGTCACCATACGGACCGGGCCACATCAGGTGCCCTGCTTTCGTCGAAATAAACATTTCATCACGATGCCCCGCAAAATCCGACTGCAACAATCGACCGAAACGCGTCTCGGCACTACCGGGAGGCGGTCCGTAATTGTCAGCCAGGTCAAAGTGGCATATACCCAGATCCAGTGAACGCGCCACAAGAGCCCTGCACACCCTGCTATCTGCATCGGCACCGAAGTTGTGCCAGAGCCCCAGCGAAATTTCCGGCAGCAACACTCCGCTTCTTCCGCATCTTCTGTACTGCATATCAATCCTATAATGATGAATAAATGTATGTAGGGGCGGCACAATCAGCCTCGCCTCTGCGTGAAATTGTAGCAGATATGAAAAAAAAGGCGAGCATAATCTACCGATAACAACAAAATGACGAAACGCAGTCGCCTTTAGCATTGACAGAAAGCCCCCATCTGGTACAATCTGCTCATGTTTTCAGCGGTTATAGCAGGTTATCTCATTTCGGCGCTCTTCGTTTTCTGCGGCTTTGTCAACACTTACCTCTACGTCAGCAGCATCGAACAGGATATGGGCGTACAGAACGTGATGATAGGACTCTGCACCGCCGCCTGGCCGCTGGCAGTTGCCGTTGCCGTTTTCCTGCTGACCCAAATGGCAATCCTGCTGGAGCGCATCAGCATCTACGCCGCCATGACACCCGAGAGCACCCCCGCACCTAAGCCCGTTGCCACAGGTGCCGCCGCTTCGGGAGCCGCAACACCCGGCAAACGTTCGCCCTTGCCTCCGCTGCCCACCGGCAGTTATTTCCGTGCTGACGCAGCTCCCACTCCCGCTCCTGCCGCCGCTCCCGCTCCGCAGAAAAAGGAGACTCATACCGCACCGGCTGAGCCAGAACCGGCAGCTGACATGCTGGCTCCCTCTATCGACGAAATTGCCGATATTGCATCCGCCGCGGCCGAGGAAGCAGCCCGCGAGGCCGCAGAGCCCGGTGAGGAAATCAAACCCGTCATTAAGCGCCACGAAGGTGGGCTGAACTTCTTCCGAATCGACTGATTGCGCCCGCTCATGTCCACCCCCGCACAGGCGCTGGCTGCCCTCATGCAACAGCATCTCGGAGCCGACATCGGCGCCGACTCGATGCAGCTCATTGCAACCGGAGCCTCCGGCCGCAGCATCATGCGCTCCGCTCACGCCGCAGCCGCCGGGCTTCTGGGGGTATACTGGACACCCGACCGCGCCGACAATGCATCCTTTGTTCCCGTGGCTCGCTGTCTGGAAGCGGCCGGAATGAATGTGCCGCATATTCCGCTTACGGCAGATTACGGCGAGGGCTGCGGCGCGTGTCTGGTACAGGATTTGGGACAGGAAGATTTGCTCAGCCTGCGCGATGCTCCCTGGCCGGTACGCAAGGCTGCTTATGCTCGGGCTTTCGCTGCACTGCTGCCCCTGCACAGACTTACCCCCACCGTTGAGTTGCAACCCGCGTTCGATGCCGCCATGTACCGCTGGGAACAGGAGTACTTCGCCGAGCACCTCGTGGCCCGGCATCTCGGCAAAAACGCGGACGACTTCCTGGCTCACGCGCCCCTCATGCAGATGGCGGAACGCCTCGCCGCGCTGCCCCGCGTACCGGTGCACCGCGACTGCCAGAGCCAGAACATCATGCTACATGCCGGGAAAGCCTGGCTCATTGACTTCCAGGGCATGCGCTACGGGCGAGCGGAGTATGATATTGCCTCGCTCATCTACGACCCCTACATGGATTTCAGCGAAACGGAAAGTGACGAACTACTGGCACTCTACGCCGAGCTGAACGGAGGCACGCCGAATGCGGAAATCTTCTGCGCCTGCGCCATGCAGCGACTCATGCAGGCACTGGGCGCCTTTGCCAATATAGGCTACAATCAACAGAGAGAATGGTACCTCAACCTGATACCGACGGGGCTGAGGAAATTGCGGCAGGTAGCCGCCCGAGTACCGGTCGGAACCCCCACCGCCGAAGTTGCACAATGGCTGCTTACCGTCGTCTGAGCAAGTGGAACAGCTTCTTCTGGCTTATTGTCGTTGTAGCGGTTGCCGCCGGTATCGGTAATCGTCTCGACAAGGTGGACGCTTACCTCTACAACACCGCAGCCGTTGCCCTCAAAACACTGGATAAAGGCCGCACGCTGCACTTGCTGCACCAGGGCGAAACAGCCCCCAACGAGGCACCCACCACCCACGAAACACGCCGCATCGAGTGCCCGAAAGCAGCTTATCTGGAGCTCAATGACGCCGCAGCCGGTGCAAGCTTTGCCTCATTGCCCCTCGGCCCGCAGGATATGGCCGTACTGCTGCACAAGCTCACGACACGCGGCATCAGGCATCTGGGGGTCAGCGCACCTCTCGTCTGGCCTGACAACTCTGCCCCCATTGCGCGCCAGATGGTAGCGCTGCGACTCGCTGCATTTGAACACGCGGTAGTCGGCATGCGCGGACGTACAGCAGCCGAGGCCGACTTCACCCCCACAGTGCTGAGAGCCTGTACCATCCCCTCTGACCAAGTGGAAGGCGACATCACAGGGCTGCCCTCAGCCAATCGCCCCATCGAGAACGACCTGCTGCAAGCCAACGAAGCGCTCAGCCTCGCTTGGGCACCCGACCGCCTGGACGAAGAACGCCTCACGCAACGCCCCACCGGCTCCGGTGAGCGTTCCTTCCCGCTGCTCGCCCGCTGGAACGGCGAAATTATCCCTACCCTGCCGCTGCGCCTTGCCATGCAAATCAAGGGGCTCAAAGTCTCTGACATTCGAGTCCGTATCGGCAAGGATATCCGCTTGGGCAACATGGTGCTCACGCTCGATGAACATGGTCGCACCCGTCTTCCCCAGGCACGCACTCTCGCGCTGAAAGTGGATGATGTCATTGACGAACGCCCCATTCAGGAGCAAGCAGACGTGCTTCTGCTCTCGCAGTCGCCTGACGGACACCCCGAAGAAGCCCGCAGCCGCCAGCTGGCGGCCACAGTCTCCCAGCTTTGCGCCACTGAACTGGTGTCGCACCACACCCGCCCCGGATCCCCCGGCAAGGGGCTGATGTACAGAAACCCCGCCTCCGGCTGGCTGCCGCTGAGCATTTTAGCACTCTGCGCTCTGTTTGCCGTGCGTGTGCTGCCGTTTTTCTACTCCTTCTTCCGCAAGCTCATCATGCTGGCAGCGTTGGGCGGTCTGCTCTGGCTCGCGTATTACCTGATGATGCAGGGCTACTGGTTCCGCCTCTCCACCGCCATGCTCACCTGGCTGACGATGGCCATTGCGCTCCGTTTCATGCGCCCGACAGAGGTGAAAACACGCCGCATCCGTTGACAGCACTCGCCTGTAAAAGCCACCTACCGGCGCAGGCAAAATACGCTCAGTGCCGATAGGCGGAAATATCAACCCATTGTTCCACCAGGTAGCGCTTGCCTTGGTAAAGAACAGTGTTCCCGGTATAGAGGTAAGTTTTGCCGTCTATTTCCACGCGGTCTTGCTGAAAATCCACTACGGGAAAACGTGCCTCATCCCCGTATATATTGAACACCAGACGCACTACGGCAGCCGGGGCTTGCGAAAGCTCCACACCATCCACCACCCACGCTGTTTCCCGAGTGAAACCGGGTCCCTCGTACACATAGAGCCTATCCATGGCAGGCAAACGCCCATAGACACCCCGAGCACGCTCCTGAAAAGCAGCGTACAGCTCCTGATTCTCGTGCAGCGGAAGCGGCGCAGCAGTCTCCTGCGCAAGGCAGACTACACACACAGCCGGTACACTCAACAATGCTACGGCGTATGGTCTCATGACTAGAACTATACGCGTTGGAACAATTAGGAAAATGGCAATTTGTCGGACAGAATCTACAATCTA
>JAUNRE010000089.1 GCA_030535795.1 Akkermansia sp. | reverse complement strand
TTGAGCTCGCGCTCGCGCTTGCCCACACTGGCCACCTGCGGGTGGCAGTAGGTGCAGCCGGGCACATTGATGGGGTGTAAGGGCGTGTGGGAGGGGTCGAACATGCCCTCCACGGCCTGCTCCGCCTCATAGCTGGCGGTGTGTGCCAGCATGATACCGCCGATGCAGTCGCCCACGGCATACACGCCGGAGATGCTGGTGCGGTAAGCCTCGTCTACCTTAATAAAGCCTCGCTCGGTAAGCTCCAGCCCATTGGCCTCGGGCACCACAGGCACCACGCCGATAGCCACCAGGCACACATCGGCGGTAATCTCCTGCTGCTTACCATTCTTGGCAGTGATGACGGCTGTCACGCTCTCGCCGTTATCCTTCAGGCTCTCCACCTTAGCGCCGGCCATACAGGTGATACCCTGCTTTTTGAAGGAGCGCTCCATGGCGGTGCACACATCATTGTCCTCGTTGGGCAGGATACGGGGCAGAGCCTCCACCAGTGTCACCTTGGTGCCGAAGCAGTGGTACACATAGGAAAGCTCGGTACCGATGGCGCCGGAGCCGATGACAATCATGCTGTCCGGGCGCTTGGGCATCACCAGGGCATCGCGGCTGCCGATGATGGTCTTGCCATTGAAGGGGAATGCGGGCACTTCGCGGGTGCGGGCACCGGTGGCAATGAGGATATTGGCACCCTCCAGCGTGCTGACGCTGCCGTCCGCAGCAGTCACTTCCACGCATCCCGGCTCGGTAATGCGAGCCGTGCCGACGACATGGTCAATCTTGTTCTTTTTGAAAAGGAAAGCGATACCGTTGGAAAGGCGCTCCGACACGCCGCGACTGCGGGCAATGACAGCGGGCCAGTCCACGCTCATCTCACCGCAGGAGATACCATACTCCGCGGCATGTTTAGCCATCGTGTTGTACACTTCGGCATTCTTCAGCAAAGCTTTCGTGGGGATGCAGCCCCAGTTCAGGCAAGTACCGCCCAGGTTCTCTTTCTCGACACACACCACGCGCTTGCCCATCTGTGCTGCACGAATGGCACCCACATAACCGGCAGGGCCGCCACCAATCACTATCAAATCGTAACTCATGGCGCCATTTTACTCCATTCCTCCGCCACTTGCAACCAGAAAGCCCGCGCCTGTGCGCGCGTTTGTGTCATGCGCTCGCGCTTCGCCTTCTCCCCTGCCGAATCCCCCGGCATCCGTCGCCCCGATTCCTCGAATTCTTGACTTGCAATTTTCGGCTAATCGGGTAGAATAAGCGCAAGTTCCCGATTGACACACCATGAAACCTACTCAACTCATTACCCTTTGCACCGCAATGGCATGCAGCATTGCAACCGCTCACCCTTACCAGCGTTGGGACAATCCCGCCACCCGCACCCTGCAAGCGGAGGTCGAACTGATGCAAAACGCCGACACCCCGCAGAAAAACACCCGTATCGCCGTAGGGGATGACACGGCCAACCAACCCTACTGGCGCGGTGAAAAGCCCCTGCCGGCCACACGCACGGCCGACCTGCTGCAACTGAGCTTGGCAGCAGGCAGCACCGGGGCGGAGGACTGGTTCACCAATGCAGCGGGAGACGTGCTGGTCTTTGTCGCTCGCCCGGGTGTCGGAGCCAAGCATTACGTCTTCACCGTCTTCACCCGCCGCGATGATGAGTGGCACAAAACAGGCACCTACCACTACATCTCCCGCCACTTGCGCATCAGCTGGCAGGAGACCGGCTTGGGACACCGCGGGCTCACCATCGTGGCAACCTCACCCGGCGCCGGCCTGCGCGTGGAAAAACACTTCGACTTTGCCGAAAAGCACGACACCTTCTGCGCCTACGATGCCCCCGATGAAGCCGCCGACATGGGGCTCGACCCGCAATCCCCCGCCACCCCGCAGCACACAGTGGAAGGAGCGCCGCGCTTCAATCGCTACAGCCCCTACGGCTACCCCCGATACGACAATGAGGTCACGCGCACGCTGGAAGCAGAAAAGGCGCTGATCAATGGTCGAGTACGCCCCGAGCTGGGGCGCCGTGCATTCGCCGCCATCAACCCGGACAATATCGCTTGCTGGACCGGCACCGCCGCCCTGCCCGCTAAGCGAGTGGCAGACCTCTTGCAACAGAGCATGGCACACGGCCACACCGTGCCGGATTTATGGTTCACCAACGCGAGCGGCTCCGTCATTGTCTTCGTGGCGCTACCGAGCAACGGCATAGGCACCGATGTCTACACCGTCTTCCGCAAAATCGGCTCAGAATACCGCCGCGCCGGCGTCTACAGCTTCATTCGCCGCTCTCTCCTCGCCCGCCCGGAGGAATTCGAACTGACTGACCAACACCTCACCCTTACCTACACCACCCCCAACAACAACACCCGCTTCATCAAAACGTTCTCCCTCGACACACAAGAGGATACCTGCCGCGCTTTCGACGACATCACCGAGCTCAACGACTGCGGCAAAGACACTCGCCCGAACCGCTACCTCGGCCTGCCCGAGCTGGCAGAATCCCCCGCCCGCGAACGCCTGCAGCCCCGCAACGAAATCACTCGCTTTCTGCGCCTCGCAGAACAAGAAGTTTACTATCACCCCGACCCCCTGCCCGCCATCGAAAAAGAAAGTTGGCGCAAGCACAACGCGTTCACTCTCCTCTACCTCGGCATGCTGCGCCATGGCAACGTGAAAGACTGGATAAGCGACCCGCAAAGCAACACCATCGCCTTTATCAGCTGCAGCGGTGTCAAGCACGAAGTCATCTCCACCTACACATTCCGTGTATACAGCTGCGACAAGCGAGCGGGGCAAATCAACTACCGACTGATAGGCACCTATGAGCTCAGATTCTCCCCCTACGAACTGCGCTGGGACCCGGCAGAAACATTCTTCCGCCCCAATGGGTTACATGTGCGCTGCTCCGACCTCGGCGGCACTCGCCACACCGGCGTGATTTTCCACTTCAGCGAATCGAAAAACAAGGTGCAGCTGAACTGAGTTTGTATCAAATCATAGAAATCGGGTACGCATGGCAGCCTCTGCCCAGCGGCAATATCTGCGTAGCCGTACACAACACCAGCCCCGGCCGCAACGTCACGCCGGGAGCAAGCGGTATACCGGCTACTGCGGAAAGGTCGCTCAGCCGGGGTGAGCTGCTGCGCTTCACCTCCATTGGGAAAAGCTTACCATCGCGCTCCAACACAAAATCCACCTCAGCCCCGTTGCCACTGCGGTAGTAGCTAAGCTTCGCCCTGATACCCCGGTTGCAATAACTACGGCGCAGCTGCCCATACGCCCAAGTTTCAAGCATAGGCCCCGCCATAGCGCCCTGCTGCAACACGCGAGGCGTCGTCCACCCCCCCAGCCAGGCGCAGAATCCGGTATCCGCAAAATAGAGCTTGGGGCTCTTCGTTAATCGCTTACTCGTATTGACATAATAGGGCGGTAGTATATCAATAATCCCCGAAGTTTCCAACACCGACAACCATCGTTTCGCCGTATTAGGCGACACATCCGCCTCTTTTGCCAAATCGGCATACACCAACTGCTGCGCCGTGCGCGCCGCTACAGCCTGCATAAAACGCAAAAATGCCGATGTGTCCCCCACCTGTGTCAGTGCTCGCACATCTCTTGCTATATAGGTACTGAGATAAGCACTGAAGTAATCCTCCGGCGAAGTACCGGCGTACTTGTAAAGACGTGGATATCCGCCGTACCATATACGCTCGTACAGCTCATTGATATCGCACACAGGTGCCGCCAAACGCTCCTTTATATTCTCCGGGTCAAAGGGCTCAGCTCCGCCCCCCTTACCGGTTGCTTCGCTCTGTGATAAGCTGTACAACTCAACAATTCCCACGCGTCCGGCCAAACTTTCCGACACTCCCTGCATCAGGTGGAAACGCTGCGAACCGGTCAGCCAATACTGCCCCGGCTCACCTGTTTCATCCACTTTCATTTTGATAGCGCGTAGCAATCGCGGCTCGTACTGCACCTCATCTATACACAACGGACGCCCCATCTCTTCAAGAAACCCGGCAGGGTCATCCTTCGCACGGCTTAGCATCAGCTCATCATCCAGCGTTATATAATTCATCCCTTCCGGCAACAGACTCTTTAGTAATGTCGACTTTCCCACTTGCCGCGCGCCCGTTACCATCACACAGGGAAACACCCGGTGCAATTCCTCTACCTTACTCACTATTGTTCGTTCCAATTCCATCCCGTTCACCATGCAATTCTGCCATAGCTTAGCGTTTTTTCATGCACGGGTCAAGAAAAAATTATCAAACACCATGCAATTCTGCCATGTCGTAGCGGAATTGCATGGTGTTTCGCATTACCCCTCGATATGCATGCCCGACACGGGTCTGAGGACGAAAGAATAAAAAAGTCCGGCACCACCATGAATGATGGAGGTGCCGGGCTTTTTTTCAGCGATGTAGGCGAGCAGACTTACTTCACCAGCCCCTGAGCCTCAAGGAGGGCGTCCGGGTTGGGGTCGCGGCCCATGAAGTCGCGGTATACCTCTGCGGCGCCCTTGCTATCGCCCTTGCTGAGCACGGCTTCGCGGAAGGCGGCACCGGTGGCGGGATTCATGATACCTTCCTTCTTAAAGCGCGTGAACGCATCGGCAGAAAGCACCTCCGCCCACTTGTAGGAATAGTAGCCGGCCGCATATCCGCCGGTAATGCAGTGCGTGAGGTGGCGCATGAAAGAAGGTGCCGACATGGACATCGGCAGACGCCAGGGATCGAGCAGCTGGTTGGTGGCCAGGTCGAGGCTCTTGCCCTTGAACTTCTCGTTGTAGTTCATGTGCATCTCGAGGTCGAGCTTGCCGTAGCACAGCTGCCCCATGTTGTCCGTAGCAGGCATGAAGTAGCGGCTCTTCTGCAGCTTGGCCACCAGCTCAGCAGGCATAGGCTCGCCGGTCTCGTAGTGGAACGCGTACTGAGCAATACCCTCGGGGTACCAGGTCCAGTTCTCGAAAAGCTGGCTGGGCAGCTCCACGAAATCCCAGGTAACACTGGTGCCGCAGTGAGCCTGCAACTCCGTATCACCCAGCATGGCATGCATCATGTGGCCGAACTCATGGAAGATAGTCTCCACATCGTAGTGGGAGAACAGGGCAGGCTTATCCTCGGTGGGGGAAGTCAGGTTGCCCACGAGCGCGGCCAGGTGCGGGGCATGGGGGGCGCCATTGCTGCCGGCAGCTCCGTAGTTCAGCGGCATCACCCAGGCGCCGGCGCGTTTGGAGGAGCGGGGGAAGAGGTCCATATAGAACGAGCCGAGGTGAGCCCCGGTCTTGTTGTCCGTCACCTTGAAAATCTTCACCTCGGGGTGCCATACTTCTGCATAACCCTCAGGGCAAGTTTCACCGGGCTTCAGGCAAACGGAGGGCACCTCACTGTAGCTCACATCCAGCAGCTTACTGTAGATGGCGAACATGCCGTTGACCACATTGTCGGCGCGGTGATAGGGGCGCAGCTCCTCGGGGTCGAACTTGTACATTTCCTGCGACATCTTGTTGAGGTAGTAACGGCGATCCCAGGGGTTGATGAACATGACTTCACGCCCCTCGCACTTGGAGATGTAGTCCAGAATCTGGCGGCACTCCTCGCGGAAGGCCGGCAGCACTTTCTCGGCCAGGGAATCGATGAAGGCCATGGCATTATCGCCACCGCCCACCATGCGACGGTGGGTCATCATGTCAGCAAAGGTCTTGAAGCCCAGCAACTCGGCCAACTCGCGGCGCAGCTCCATCACGCGAGCCACCAAGGGGGCATTGTCCCACTCTCCCACGGCACCAATGGAGCACTGCCCTTCCCAACACATCTTGCGGGTGGACTCCACGTCGCAATCACGCAGCACAGCCCCCACACTGGAGTAATCGAGGGTGATGAGCCAGGCCGGCTTCTCACTGCTGCCAAAGCCGCGTTCCTGCGCATCGGCCTGAGCCTTGGCCAGCCAGTCCTCTGTCATGCCTGCCAGGTCGGCCTTATCCACAATCAGCAACCTCCAGGCATTGGTGCTGTCCAGCACATTCTTGCCGAACTTGTGGGTGAGCTCGGAAAGCTCGCGCTCAATCTCGGCCTTGCGGGCTTTTTTCTCAGGTGACAGGTCGGCTCCGCTATCCACAAAGCTATCCACCGTCTGCTGTACAAAACGCTGCTTGGCTGGGGAAAGCTCCTTCACCCAAGGCTGGGCGGCGGCACTCTTCACCACAGTCCAGAGGCGCTCATTCGCCACGATGGAAGCATCGAACGCCGTGAGTTCGGGGATAAGGCTCTCCTGAGCGGCGCGAAGCTCCTCGCTATCCATCACAGCAGCGAGGTGGTGCATAAAGCCCTGCGCACGACCCAGCTCCTCGCTGGCCAGGTTGAGGGCAAGAAAAGTGTTCTCGAAAGTAGCTTCTGTCGGCTGAATACGGCAAATGGCCTCAATACGTTCGCGAGCCAATGCCAGCGCGGCGCGGGTATCCTCCACCCCTTGTTTGGCGCTCATTTGCGACCAGGCGGGGTACAGCGTCATATCATAGAAAGGATGTGCCGGCTTATTTTCTGCAAGCTCCTGTTTTGCTGCTGCAACGGCCGTGGCGGTTTCCTCTGCCTGCAGCATGCTCAGCCCGCTCAGGGCACACACTGCGGTGATGAGTATGGTTTTTGTCGTCATAGCTGATGTGTTTGAGTAAAACTTCTCGTCTGCCTCTTTAGACACACGAACAGGCGTATTCTATCAAAAAAACTTTTGCATGACAAACAAAATATCATGCATAACAAACACACCGCCGCCTGCACAACCGCCCTACACTCCTACCTATCAAGCAATAGGAGTCTCAGCCACGAGGGCGCAGCAGATTACCGGCCTACGCGTTGGAACAATTGGAGGCTTAGACCCATGATGATAGCTAAATTGGTGTTTTTCTACATTTACAATCTACAATTTACAATTGACAAAGTTCAAGTTTCGCGAGCTTTCGCTCGGATGGAATGCGTAGCTAAAGCAACCGCTTGTGCCCGCGCCTTGTAGGCGCGGAGCGGCAGCTATGGCATTTGCCACGCTTATACTGCGTGCGTCAGCACGCCTGGACATAAACTTTGTAGATTGTAAATTGTAGATTGTAGATTCTGCCCGACAAATTGGCGGTTTTCCTAATTATTCCAACGCGTTACCAGCCTTTGTTAAATCGCGTTACCTCGCGGCGCGCCTCCATCATCTCCACGCGGGCCTTCAGGTCGTAGCGCTGGTCGCGGTGGGTCTTGCCTCGGCCGATACCGATTTCGGCTTTCACCTTGCCGTTTTTCCAGTAGAGGCGCAGCAGCGGCAGGGCAAAGCCCTTCTGCGCCTGCTGAATCTCGATTTTGAGAATCTCGCGCTTATGCATCAGCAGACGGCGGGGGCGCTTGGCCTCATGCTGAAACCACTTACCCGCCGTCTCCCACGGCTGCACATCGCAGCCATAGAGGAAGAGCTGCCCCTTCTCCACGCGAGCGAACGCATCGGATATATTCACACGGCCGGCACGGATGGATTTCACCTCGGTACCGCGCAGTTCGATACCACACTCGTGCTTGCCGAGGATTTCGTAATCTCGGCCTGCTTTTTTGTTGCTGGCTATCAGGGAGGATTGAGGTGCGGGCTTCTTGGCCATGGTATATCAGGGAAAAAAGGGATTGAAAGAAAAAGACCCGGCAACCGGAGATTGACCGGCAGCCGGGCCTGCGCTGAAAGGAAATGCGTTACAGATCGATTGTCGCAGAGATGGTGCGGTCATCATCCGCAGGGATGTCGGCGGCGTCGCTCATATCAATGAAGAGGTCGTCCTTCAGATCAGCACCGGAGATAAGGGGAGTGTCGTCATCTGCCTCGCGCCACATAATCTTGCCCTCGACAATCTCGGTGAGCGCAATATCACCGCTGCCCATCTCGGGTGTGGTCGGCACATAGGGGTCAGCGCCCTGATTCAACTGCTGCACGCGCTTAGATACGACATTGACCAGCAGCTGGTTATCGCCTATAATCTGAGCAGCTTTCTCGATGAGTTCAACTTTCATGGATGGAAAAAATAGTCTATCCCCACGGCCTGCGGGGTGGTGCATTATACAACGCAGGGTACTGAATGGCAAGCCTATAATCGCGTCAGCAGCAAAAAAGATGCGCATCTGCTTTCTTTTTTGCTTGCCAAGAGGGGTAAATGACAGGTAGAATGTGCACGAAACATACTTCCTGCCGTGCCCTGCGGACATGAGCGGGATTCTGACACACTGAACGTTATACACACACAACATACGATTATGGCTAATCTGAACAAAGTCATGCTCATCGGCAACCTCACCGCCGACCCCGAGGTTCGCCAGACTCCCCGCGGCAACTCCCTGACCGAACTGCGCCTGGCCGTCAACCGCGTATCCAGCGGCCCCAACGAAGGCGAACGCCGCGAAGAGACCACTTTCCTCGATGTCACCTGCTGGGGACGCACCGGTGAGGTAGCAGCCCAGTACCTGAGCAAAGGCCGCCCCGTCTTCATCGAGGGTCGCCTGCAGATGGACACCTGGGAGGATAAGCAGACCGGGCAGCGCCGCAGCCGCATCCGCATCATCGCCGAAAACCTCCAGCTGCTGGGCGGCCGCGACGGCGGCCAGCAGGGCGGTGGCTACAACAACGGCGGTGGCTACCAGCAGCGCAACAACGGCGGCTACGGTAACAACGGCGGCTACAAC
>JAUNRE010000088.1 GCA_030535795.1 Akkermansia sp. | reverse complement strand
CGCGCCGGAGCGCTCAGGCCACGAGCCCTTACAGCCGTCGGGCTCGTTGTCGGACAACAGGTCCCGCGAGAGTAGATAGCTGCCAGGATCCACGAAGCCCGCTAAGCTAACGCTTGGCGGGCTTCTCCGTTTCAAGCAACCTGCGGCGGTTTTCTTACACCCAGTCCTCCTACCATTGCGGTTGCTTCGGGGCCGCCCCACGGCCCCTCACCCCTGCTGCGCAGGGGCTTCGCGCCGGAGCGCTCAGGTGCGCCGCAGGCGCGGAATTCGAAAGCCCCGCAGGGCGGGGCGAAAGTATAATAGCCCAAGGCAAGCCGCAAAGCGGCGTAGCCTTGGGAAAGGGGTATTATAAAATGAGAGCCCGAGGAGTCGACGCGTCAGCGTCGGCGCCGAGGCCGACAGCCTGCCACGGCGTAGGGCGTGAGCCCGGAGACGGACACGATTGCCTCGGGAAAAACGCCATAAAATGCTGTGGAGTCACGCTGCTGTCGGCCTCCTTAGCTTCGCCTCGTCGGACTCTGATTTGTTTTTGTTTGCAACCCCGGAGCGGCGTCGCTATCGCGACTTGCTCCGGGCTATTATACTTTCGCCCCGCAGGGCGGGGCTTTTTTGTTCGGCAGCGCGAAGCGCTGCAAGGTAGAAAAATCCTGCGCCGCAGGCGCCGAATACAAGAGCCCGTGAGGGCGACGGAATCTTAGCCACGGGTAAGCGAGCAACGCGAGCGTAGCCCGTGGTTGGGAATAAAAAAGAAAAAAAGCCCCGCTTTAGCGGGGTGACGGAGAGCGGTGGCACCCCTATTAAGGTATTTCGTACACCAATTCCTCAACGCTATTGATGCGCTCCACAACGCATCAATATGCATAAATGAGGCAGAACTTTTTTGTTGCTTGGCGGTGTATTCAGCTGCGAAGTCTATCCGGGGGGGCTGTATTTTTGAACAACTTATTGACAAATGCTACAATCAGGAGTAAGGTATGGGGTATGGCGAAGGATGCAA
The DNA here is from genome assembly GCA_030535795.1 of Akkermansia sp. Taxonomy (GTDB): domain Bacteria; phylum Verrucomicrobiota; class Verrucomicrobiia; order Verrucomicrobiales; family Akkermansiaceae; genus Akkermansia. The sequence goes on along the minus strand of JAUNRE010000088.1, from coordinate 7,828 downwards.
AACTTCTGGAGCTGGAGCAGCGCCCGGTGTGGCCGTTGCTGGTGAGCTATTCGTTGCCGGCGATTACGGGCATGGCGGCCATGTCGATTTATAACATTGTGGGTGCTATTTATGTGGGGAAGTGGTGTGGTGCGTATGCGGTGACGGCCATGGCGCTGGTGTTTCCGGTGATTAACCTGATGGTGGCAGTGGGTACGCTGGTGGGGCTGGGTAGTGCGGCGAGTGCGAGTATTGCGCTGGGGCAGGGTAAGTGCCGCCGTGCGGAGCGTATATTGGGGCATTGCCTGGTGCTGAGCTTTCTGAGCAGTGTTGTGGTGGGCTGGTTGCCGCTGCCGTGGATAGGCGATATCATGCGGGCTTTCGGGGCAGATGCGAATACGCTGCAACCCTCGGTGGATTACATGATAGTGCTGATGCTGTGGTTCCCCTTCAATTCGGTGTTTCTGGGGCTTAACCACCTGATGCGCGCGAGCGGGTATCCCAAGAAGGCAATGGTGAGCCTGCTTATCTCGATGGTGGTGAATGTGGCGATTGCGCCACTGTTCATCTATTGTTTCGGCTGGGGTATCATGGGTGCCGGTGCGGCTACGGCGGCGGCTCAGACGGTGGGGCTGGTGTGGGTGCTGGCGCATTTCTGCCGCCGCAGCAGTGTGCTGCGCTTCTGCCGTGGTATTTATGCGCTCAACTGGCCGCTTTCGCGGCGTATCTGCACCATTGGGCTGCCGCCCTGTCTGCTCAATATCGTGGGCTGTGTGGTGGTGCTGGTGTTCAATACGTTGTTCCTGAAGTACGATGGGCAGATGGGTGTGGGTGCCTATGGCGTGGTGAACCGTGTTATCTTTTTCTTTGTGATGATTGTGGCGGGCATTACCCAGGGTATGCAGCCCATTGCCGGCTATAACCTGGGCCTGGGAAAGTTTTGCCGCGTGCGTACGGTGCTGGTGCAGGCTATGCTTTTTGCCAGTGCCGTGACGCTCTTCGGTACGCTGTGTGTGCAGATTTTCCCGCGCGAGATTGTGAGCCTTTTTGTGAAGGAGGACGATGCTAATGCCACCCGTATCATCGAGATTGCCAGCTACGGTATCACGGTCATCAGTCTGGTGTTCCCCTTCGTGGGCTCGCAGATGGTTATCAGCAACTTCTTCCAGTCCATCGGCAAGCCGGTCATGAGTATTTTCCTGACTCTCACCCGCCAACTTATTTTCCTGCTGCCCTGTCTGGTGCTGCTGCCGCGTTGGTATGGCGAGCCGGGTATCTGGTATTCGCAGGTGGTCAGCGATGCGTTGTCTGTCATCCTGGGCTTTACCGTTATTTCGCTCTTTATGAAACGTTACTTCAAGAAGGATGTCTGCCTTCCTTCGGAAATAAACTGAGGCTTTATGAAAAAAACACTAATCGTTGCAACGCGCAATGCGCATAAGGCGCAGGAGATTGCTGCCATTCTGCCCGAGGGGTATGAGGTGCGCACCTTGGCTGATTATCCCCAGGCTCCCGAGGTGGAGGAAACGGCCGATACGTTTGCCGGCAATGCTGCGCTAAAGGCCTGTGGCATTTCGGCTTTGCTGCCGGGGCTGGTGCTGGCAGATGATTCAGGCCTGTGTGTGGATGCCCTGGGCGGTGCGCCCGGTGTGATGTCGGCCCGTTATGCCGGTGAGCATGGCAATGATGTCGCCAACAATGCCCGCCTGTTGCAGGAGCTGGCCACGCTGCCGCCACCCCATACCGCGCGTTTTATGTGCGCTATGTGTCTGGCCGAGGGGGGGCTGGTGCTGGCGGAGTTCACCGGTAAGGTGGAGGGGCGTATCACCGCTACTCCCGCCGGCGAACATGGCTTCGGCTACGACCCGCTTTTTGTCCCCGCAGGCTATGATTGCACTATGGCTCAGTTGCCCGCTGAACAGAAAAATGCTATTTCTCACCGCGCGGATGCTCTGCGGCAGCTGATGGATTGGATGAGAACATGAGGAAGGACAAGTCAATTACGAGTTTCGAATTTCGAGTTACGAGTTTGGATGTTCGGCGGGCTTTCGCCCGCAGGTATGCGGGGCTTATTCCACCGTTCACGCCCCGCGCCTTAAAGGCGGGCTATAGCCGGGGCTAAGCTCTGCCACCCTTGCGGTGTAAGCCGCGGAATTTATACCTTTGTTCTTCAGCTCCGGGATTCCACATCATCCCGACTCTGCGAGGTTTTTCGCCGCAGGCGCATATCGCGGCGGTCGTACTACAACAATCGCCTGTCCGCAATATGGCAGACAGGCGATTGGAGTACTTGAAAGCGCGGATTAGAACTTGTAGGTGGCGCCTACGTTCACATTGTGCTCGGTGCTGTCGTCGGCCACATCGAAGCTGTAGCCACCGCGGGCACTCCACTTGTCGTTGATGGAGTAACTGGCGCCCACCCCAATCTTACCGCCGACGCGACCGGGGTTGGTGCCTTTGAAGCGCAGGCCGCCCTCTACAGCATAGGGGTTATCGCGCATGGCATCGAAGTACATGCTCGCTTCGCCGTATACGCTGGTGCGCTCGCTCACCTTGCGGCTCATGCCGCCACCTACCTGGAAGCGCAGGTTCTCGATGCCGGACACATGCACGCCGTCGGCCGTGGCGGAATCATGCGTGTAGTACTGCATGCCCACAAAGGCGCTGGCGGTGGTGCGCTCGTTGATGGCGCGGCTGTAGGTAGCGCGGGTATCCAGCTGCCAGCTCGTCTGGCTCCAGTCGCCGCGGTAGTCGCGGTGCTCGGAGGTCGTGTCGCCCACTGCGGCAGACCAATCAACGGCTACTACACCCTTACCGGCCTTCCACTCGCCCACGCGGCCATACAGAGCCAAGTGCACGCTCTCCTGATCCACATTTGTGGTGGTGAAGGGCGATACCTTGCCCCAGTCGTAACCCAGAGCCAGGCCAACACTGCTATTCTTGCCGAACTTGCGCTCAGCACCTACCGCCATGCCATACAGGCTGTAGTCGGCACCGGCATCGCTGATGCGGCCGCTCATGCCGTATACCGTACCCCAGGCAATATTCTTGGCCTCGGCAGGGGCGGGCAGCACATTGCCCTTCTCATCCGTAGCGGGCGGGCCATCCAGGCTCACAACATTGTCACGGGCGCCCCACAGGGTGCTCACAAAGGCCTGGGAGCTCTTAAAGACGCCCCAGTTGGACAGAATAGCGGCATCTACGCTGGTGGAGCGGTATGTCAGGTACAGTGTGTTGCCAATCCATTCCAGGTCATCGTAGGTTGCAATGCCTCCAACGGAGACTGTGTCTGCCGACCAGCCTTCGGGGGCTTCCTTGCTGTTAATAACCATGTATTTGCCACTGGGAAGGCGTCCCTCACCCATGAAATTCAGTGTAATGCCGTTGCCCACCACAGCCGTATCGCTGTTGATTGCTGCCTTAGTCAGATTTGCCGCCGAAAGGGTGATAATCTGATTCTTAATAGCGAAAGCATCGTTATTGGCAAAGGTGATAGAGGAGCCGGAGTGAACCTGAATATGTGTGAAGCCGGTCACATTGCCCACGTTGCCGTTGAACGCAGTGTTCTCGCTACCCACTACCAGATAGGTACCGCTTGCGGTTGCTCCATCGGCCAGTGCTACGATATCCTGCTTGGCAAAGTCGCCACCCAATATCTGCACATTGACATTGCCCTTTACCGTGTCGCCCTCACCGGTGCCGTATACGGTACCGCTGATACTACCGCCCGAAAGCGTTACGTTCGTGTCGCCTTCGATTGTCGATTTGTTACCACCGCCGTATACATTGCCGGTAATTTCACCACCACTGATGGTTACGCCGGTGTCGCCTTTAACGATATCCTGATCGCCGCCACCATACACATTGCCGGTAACAGTACCACCGCTGATATTGACTTTCGAATCCCCCTTAACTACTGCACTGTAATGGTCAAAGGAGCTGCCGCCGAACACTTTGCCAGTAACGGTACCGCCGCTGATATTGATTTCGGAGCCACCTACATAGGGCGCCTCATCAGGATTAGCACCGCCTACATCATTACGAGCCCCACCGTATATGTTAGCGTTCACAACAGCGTTATCACTGATATTGATATGTACCGTGCCATCAACGCTGCCTTCACCGCCGCCGCCGCCACTTATACGCTCTGTCACCTTTCCTCCGCTGATATTTATATGCACATCGCCGCCAACAGCAAATGCACTATGGCCTCCATGCGCGTTGATATAGTCTTTAAGATTTGCTGCAGTTGTGGTGCCGTTTGAGTGTTCAATTTTTGAGATGCTGAAAAAGCCACCACCCATGATTCGGGCGACTTCACCGTCTGTCATGTTGATGACAACATCTGCTTGCGACTTAATCGGTGTGTAGGACTCTGCAACGGTTCCATGCAGGATTAGTCCGCCTACGAGTCCCCATGTCTTACCTCCTACCATGTTAAGAGTACGTGTGCCGTGTACAGCACCCGTGTTGAATACATCCGCGCCCGTTACATAAGAGCCGGTGCCGCCCAGTATTGTGATAGTGGAATTTTGAACTTCGCTATATGTCCCTTTAATCACCCCGGTGCCAGCAGTATTTGTATGTGCAGTAGAACCAAGAATGTAAGGTATGCTCGTGTCAATCTGAACATTGACGTTTTTGCGCCCGGCTACATCAGAATCACTGTAGGTATATGTGGCAGCAGCGATGGCTGTGGCGCTTATGCTAACAAAAGAGCAGAGCAGCGAAAGAATAAATCTGTTTTTAAGCATAATATAGAATTGTTTGTGAATAATAGGGAAACGAGAAGTCTTTACCGTGAGAAAGATTACCCGTCTGAGACGGAGTATATCGCATTTTCAATGCGATATACTCCCTTATTTTATTGTAATGCGCGCATTATTAATTTATTGCGTGCGCGAAAATGTCTCAGAAAACGCACAAAATTAATACCTTTTCATAAAATTTAACATCGAAAAATATTGTTATTTCAAAAAAAAGACTGTACATCGCATTGAAAATGCGATATACTGCTCCTCGAACTGGACATGTACCGCCCCTATGACGGCAGTGTTCACTAACCTCAGTATTATCACGATTATGAAAAAAACTAAATTCATTCTTATTGTTCTAGCTGTTCTCTCTGCCGGTAAAGTCGCTATAGCGAGCGATGGCTCTAATATTTCAGATTACGAAAATCTGAGTATTGTTTCTGATGCTAATAAAAATGTTACAATTACGGTAACTGATGGTACAAATCTGTCAGGGCTGGATATGTATACTGGTGAGCTTGCAAATAAATTGACAAAAGCAGACGGAGCGCTTTTGGGCGGCACCTTAGCAGCTGATAAACCGATGGGGTGGAATCCTCAAACGAATAGTGAAGTTAAAGACGTAACCATCAATCTGGAAGGTGGCGAAGGCCTCGGAACAGTGATAGGTTTGGGGTATGCAAGTCATCAAGTGACCGGTGATGTAGAAATTAACATCAAAAAAGGTGAGCACGGAATCATCATTGGTGGTGTGCATTATCAGAGTGGAATTAATGCAGCAGGTTCTATTGGCGGCGTGTTTCCTGACTCTTCTCATTCTTCCCATAACATCACTATTAACATGACCGGCGGCGAGGTGAGCCAGATTATTGGTGGTAATGCCAACTCCAAAGAAAAGGTTGATACTTGGATGGATGAAAATCCCGGCAAGGACAATCCATCTGTTATCAATGGAGATATAGCTATTACTGTGAGTGGTGGCACGGTTGGATCTGAATCGACAGTCGACGCTATTGTGACATCTGATTATGGTCATGCAGTAAATGGTGATGTATCCGTCACAATCAGTGGTGCAGAAACAACAATTAACGGTAATATAGTAGGTGGTGCACGCTGGGCGCGCGGATATGCGAACAGCAGCACAATCACCATTGAGGATGGTACGATAAATGGTAATGTATACGCCGGTGGCAACGTGGATAAGGCTAAAGCTGATGAAAATGACCCGAATCCTGAAATTCACGGTGATATCAGTTTTAAAATGACGGGTGGCACAGTGAATGGTGACGTATTGGGTGCCGGCGAGCAAGTGAATGTAAACAAAGACTCTAAGGTAGAAGTAGAGCTTTCAGGCGGGGCGGTGACTGGTAACGTCTATGGTGCCGGCGTGGATTGTACCGTAGGTGATGTGGAGGTAACTATCGACGGTGCTAACGTGACCAAGAATGTGTACGGCGCCGGCAAAGACAGCACCGTGAAGGGAAACTCCACAGTGAAGCTGCTTGCCGGCAATGTTGGCGGCGTAATCGATGCAGACGGCGAGGGCTCTACCGTAGGTGGTGAATCCGTAATTGAGGTTGGCACGGATGAGAAAGCCTTTACCGGCACGGTGGGCGATATTTCGGGCTTTGACCGCATGATTGTGAGCAAAGGCTCCTCGATACAGCTGGTGAACGGCAACGCCTTCAGCACGAGCGAAATGAGTATCACTCTTTCTGAGGCGAACATGCGTCAGGCCGCTGTGAAGGGCGCCTATGCAGCAGTTGGTGAGGAAGGTCTTACCCTGCACATTAATTTTGCGGGCCCTGCTACCAGTGGCAAGTACATGGTGGTAGAGAGCGGCAAAGCCCCCGAGGGGTGGAGTGAGGAAACGGTAAAGGTTGACGGTGTAGTTGGCTTTAGCGACCTGACTTGGGAGGGTACCACGCTGTACCTGACCTACCGCGCACTGGGTATTGATGCCGCCGTCCTGTCCAACTGGGGCGTCTTTAAGAGCTCCCAGGCCTTTGTGAGCACCCTGTGGGGCGCCCGTGACAATGTTGTGAGCCTGGATGGCCCGCCCGCTACGGATGAGAAGGGCAATGTGCTGCCCGCCCCTGCCGAGGCCAAGAATATTGCCTGGGGTACGGTATACGGCATGAGCGGCCGCATCAGCGATGCCGGTGCCGACTACAGCCTGTATGGCATGGCGGTAGGTGCTGAGCGCAAGTTCGGCAAGAATAGCAGTGTTGGCCTGGCTCTGGGTTACGACTGGGGCAAGGTATCGCCCTTCACCACCACAAATGTGGATCAGGAGAGCGTGCACTTGGCTCTGTATGGCCGCGTGGGCGAGTGGAAGGCCGGTAAGGGTGTAGTAGCCGTTGATTGGTCTGCCGCAGTGGGCGACACGACCTCCGAGCACCGCGACTACCGCGGCGACTGGAGCCAGACGAGCTGGCAGCTGGATACCCGCGCTACCTACAGCCGCGCCATCAACGAGCGCACCACCGCCAGCGCCTTTGTGGGCATGCAGTACTACACGCATGATTCCGCCACGGCCGACGGCGTGCATGTGTCCGGCATCGAGAACCTGCGCTTCCAGGTAGGTGGCGGCATGAGCCGCAAGGTGAGCGAGCGCACCAGCGTATACGGCGAAGCGAGCATGTACTTCGATGCCATGCGCGATAACCCCTATGCTGTAGAGGGCGGCCTGCGCTTCAAAGGCACCAACCCCGGTCGCGTCGGCGGTAAGATTGGGGTGGGCGCCAGTTACTCCATCAACGACAAGTGGAGTGCCCGCGGTGGCTACAGCTTCGATGTGGCCGACGACAGCACCGAACACAATGTGAACGTAGGCGCCACCTACAAGTTCTGATAAGAACATTCAACCCATTCTCCAATCGCCTGTCTGCCATGTTGCGGACAGGCGATTGTTGTTGTAAACCGACGCGATATGCGCCTGCGGCGAAAAACCTCGCAGAGTCGGGATGATGCGGAATGCCGGGTATCGAACGGGAAGAGATATAGCCCCGGAGCAATCACCCCGCTAAATTGTCATTTCCCTACGCGTTGGAACAATTGGAGGCTTAGACCCATGATGATAGCTAAATTGGTGT
>JAUNRE010000018.1 GCA_030535795.1 Akkermansia sp. | reverse complement strand
GGGCAGTCTCACGGTTGCCAATGTTGTCATAATCGTAGGTATAAGCCTCGTTGTTCACCGTGGCGGTATTCAGCTCGCTGCGGGAATTGTACCCGAACGAATCATTGACCGTTGAGCCATCTTTGGAAATGCTGCGAGTCACAGGGCGTCCGAGTGTGTCGTAGGTATAACTTCGGGATGCTACGGAAGTATTGCTTCGCTTATAAAGCTGACCAATGAGCAAGTCACGCTTCTCTTCGTAGCTCTGCGTGAGCGTCATGTTATTGGGCTTCACAAGAGTCTGCAGCAGGTTAGTACCGGGCAGATAGGAGTAGGTGAAGAGCTTTTGTGCTCCTCCATGTATGAACCCTGCAGAAGCAATACGACCATCAGTACCATAGCCGGTTGACACAGTCTGCTGAACTGAGCCATTGTTGGCATAGGTATAGCCGGAAGAACGTCCGTAGTCGTCACGAAGCTCCGTGACAAGATGCGTCTTGCCGCCAGCAAGCAGACTATCCGACACCTGCTCATTATAGGTATTGTAACCAATGGTGCGGGTTCCTGCATCGTCAACAACCTGAATAAGCTGACCAAGGTGGTTGTAGGAGTATGCTCGGGCTGTAGTGCCATCGGAATAGGTCGTACCAAGCAGAAGACCGCGAGCCTGTTCGTAGCTATGAGTCTTAACTACGCCCCGTCCATCCGTCTCATTGAGCAGACGGTTGTAAGCATCGTAGGTCTTCGTCACGCCTTTACCATCGGCATAGGTCTTGCTGGTTTCCATGCCGGAAGCATCGTGGTAGCCCCAGGTTGTCGTATCACCGTCTGTGCGTCCGGTCGGATCAGAGGAGATAGTTTCATCTGCCACTCGGAATGTGGTGAGCGAGACAAGTCGGTCGGCTGCGTCATAGGCGTAACAGACCGGCTGAATACCCGTTCCCCATTCTGCAATCTTGCGCTCTCGTTCATCATAACGGTAGCAGCTGGTGTTACCCTGTGCATCTGTTACTGTTGCGGGCTGGTCACAGCAGGTACTGTAGGTGGTTCCGGTGCTATTGCCTGCGGCATCTGTCACGAGAATAGCTCGCCCCGCGATATCGGTTACTGTAGTTGAGGCGTTACCTCGGCCATCCGTGTGGGTAACCGTCATGCCACTCGTTGCATAGGTACGAGCCGCTGTTGACGTAATGCCTGCGTTGTCCTTCTGGGACACAACGAAGCCATCCACCGTTACAGTTTCTGCCGTAATGGTAGAAGTGGGAATGTTGCTGTAGGATATTCTCTTTGCATCTCCATTATACGCAGTCCATTGGGGTGAAGACAAGTTTCTTTCATTGATGGAAACTGATTTACTTTCAATGGTGGAGGAAAGCGCGGAAATCATCTGCTTCTGCTCACTGGTGAGAGCATTGCCAGCAGCATTGTAACGAGTTCTGATGACTGTTGAATAGATACCATCCTCCAATGCTTCTGCTCCGTAGGTGTATTCCTCAATCGGGGAGTTGGTTGAGGTGGGAGCTTCTGCCAGCGCAAGCGTCTTCTTGGTAACGTTACCCATGGAGTCGTATTCAAGGAGCGTAGCTGCGGTCTGGGGAGTGTTCCAGCCTGTGTCCTGATAGCTCTTGGTCATCTGCCCCTTGGCATTGTACTCATTGCGGGTGTAGATGCAGCCGGAAGTCGAGGCGGTTGCTTCTACCACAGATTCACCGAACCCATTGCTGATGGACTGCGACAAGGTTGTCTGGTTGTCCGCCAACTTTACCGTTTCACGGATGTTGCTTCCATTGAGGTCATAGACGTAGTACAGCTCACGCTGACCTGTACCATAAACATGGGCAACGCTGCCATCTGTGTTGCGAGCGGTAATCAGAGTTGCTCCGGAGGGAGTGGTTGTTGTGGTAGTCAGGCCGTCTGCACTATACTCCGTTGTTGTGATACGTCCGAGAATGTCCGTCTCGCTCACCTTACGCCCGGCAAGGTCATAAACCGTGCTGGAGGTGGAGGTCATCGGACCCATGCGGGTAATGGTGGAAGTTATTCGATCTGCGGCATCGCGTACAAACTCGGTAATAGTTTCCGGAGTGACGCAGACATCGCCATCATACACGGCAGAGCGGCTGATTTCCGTAAGCCGGCGGGCAGAATCATAGGTGTAGTCTGTACGCACATTATCTTCATCAACCTGCCAGAGCATGGCACCGGTGCAGGAAAGCTCCTGAGTAGATGAGCGGCCATTGTCGCGTGTGCTTCCGGCAAGCTGGTTCTGGTTATTGTAGGTGTGCGTGACGCCATTAATCTTCTCCCAGGTTCCGTCGGTAAGCAGAATATACTCCTCTTCTCGGACGGTATTACCCGCTGCGTTAATGAACTTCACCGTGCGGCGGGTCTGCCCGGCAACAGGTTCACCATCTACACGAGTTTCCGTTGTGATGGTATAGATTGCACCGTGAGAAGTCGAGGATTCGTAGGTGTACCATGTCTGAACACCATCGTTGCCCTGAGTCATGCGAACTCGCCCCTTGTTCTGAGAATTGGGGGCATCGTTCGTCCATGTCTCCGTCACTTCAAGATGCGTATGGGAGGAGCCTGCAGCAGTGGTACGGATTTCCTCGCGCTTAATGCCATCGCTGACGGAATAGGTGTGAGACTCGGTGCTGAGCGTAATCATCGTATTTGTTCCGTTGCGACGCAGCTTGCGTGTAAGAGAGGCTATCTCCGCCGAATAGTAGTCAGCAGAAGAATAGGCGTAGGTATAGTCTGTAATAAGCGTATAGTCTTCGGCTTTCCACGGCTCAAATGTTTTGACAATGCGTCCGCTTTCATCATGCCAGTATTCGACAGTATGTCCGTTGGGGGCAATAGAGAGCACCATATTGCCAACCCCATCATATTCGTAGCGTGTTGTTTGAGCTGCGGTGGAGCCATAGCCATCTACGGAGGTCAGCAGTAGATTGCCTACGGGCGTATTTTGGTAAATTTCGCATTGGCAACTTGCAGGTATACCGGCCTTGCTGATAGTCGTCACTTGTTGCCATACCTCAAATGTGGTAGCAGAGGCCGGCTCCAACACCGTACGAACACGGGACATGCTGATGGCTTCATTACTGAGCCCCTTTGTCATGCTCCAGGCGCCGTCTGCTCCCATGCTCCACTCGCACTCAAAATCATCGCGTTCAGGTGTTTTTTCTACAATTCTGAGTAATGTGTCAATGGTGCTGATATCAAAGCGCTTAAATGGCAAAGCATTATCAGCCGGAGTGTAATATCCCTCTGCATCCGTTCCTGTAATTTGAGAGGGTAAATACAGAGCGATGCTATAACCTGAGGAAGTGATATCCTCGATATTCAGCAAACCATCCCAATAGCTCCATATCTGGCGGATGTAGGAGTCATCAGCGCTACGCTTAATACAAAGGTAAGCCGCGACATTTTCAATCGTTACCATTTCCGGTCCGGTGTAGGAGAGCAGTTCACCGGTGACGGCTGAGAAAAGCCATGCCGCACCGGAAGTATCTTGCCAGCGCAGGGTAACAGGGGCGCCATTATCATCAGTCAGCAATGTGGCATGCCCTAACCCGGCTGTATCTACTCCCAGAGGGCGAACCGAGCCATCAGAGTAATAGCGCAGTAGAATTTTGCGTGCGCCCATATTAAACTCCATAATAGCATCGGTTACCACACCGCCCTCTGGGATAGAAAGCGTAGCGACCATGGGGTGGCTGTATGTGAGAGCCGCAGGTGTTGCCAGTTCACTTGTAAAAAGTTTACTGGTTAGCTGCAGTTTACCATTGAGAGCCGTGCCGAATCCTCGAAGAACGCCCATATTACAACTCCATGTAAGGCTATCTTCTGTCAGCTCATACAATACCGAAGTTGCTGCGGATGAGGAGGCTACTGATGTTGTGTTTATACTACGCGAGGTAGGGGCAGCACCGCCCTCAGGGCTGCACGTGTCGCCATTGCAGCTACAGGGATTCGGGTCTTTTCTGCCACCCTGCACAAGTTTGTAAGCAACCCAAGTCAATTCGCATATTTTGCGATTAATCGAATTGTCCGGCATATCAATGTTCTGATAGAGAGCATTAAGCACATGGGGACCGGAAGGCAAAACGGCGCGATATGTTTTTTCCCAGACCTGATGTCCACCATAAGAACCACTCGCTTCCTTAGTTTCGATGAGTTCAATGATGTGTTTACCATTCGCGAGTTGAATACTCCCCCAGTCATCTACGCGGTAAGTAATGATGACTTCTGCAAAAACAGAAACAAAATCCCCTTTTTCGTTTGTCTCGTACGGGATGCTGATTTCAGGGTGAAAATAAGTAAGCTCAGGCTCCGAAGGCGGGCCGGCATTGTCGATATATTGCCCGCTCACCGGAAAGGGGCGCGTATCAGGTGTAGCAGAAAGAGGGGTAGGGGAAGAAGCATTCGTGTTGTCGAACCATTTGGTATAAGCCGGTGTATTCATGTTTGTGAGCGGTGTGTGTGCTAAAATCTTTATCGAGCCGGGAGGGCTCTTTCTACTGATATATCACCGCCGATGGAGAGGAATAGCGAAAAATCACGAAAAAAGTTGAAAAAAAATCAGAAAACAGTGAATTGGGGGCTAATTTTGCATGCCGACACGCCGCAAGCGGTCTCGCAGCGCGGGCGGAAGCTCATCCAGCGGGGCTGAGAGGCGGCACGACTGCTCGCCCGCGCGGATGGTGAAGTGCGAGCTATAACAATCGATATGAATACAGCCTTGTGAATCTCGGTACCACAGGCGCAGCGGCGCGGAAGAGCTCATCTCCATGGTGCGGCGAATCTCTGCGAGGCATTGCTGAGCTTTAAGCTGATTGTGGGGGCACTGAGCCAGCCGGTAAGCAAGACGGCGCTGGAGGTTGAAAAGGTTATTTTTGACAGTATCGACCGAACGCTTGACCGGGCGGGCATAGCCAACGACAGCAGGGTGGGGGCGGGCTTTCAAAGTAGCTTGGCAAAAGATATTCTGACGGTTGCGACACACGACAGCGTGGAGCCGGGTGCCCGGCTGCTGTTTACTGAGGAAAAACAACAAATCTGCCGGGGTGTTGAGGAACTCGCCATTGATGGTCAGCAGGGCATCTCCTGCCTGCAACCCGGCTGAGGCCGCCGGAGTGCCGGGGGCGACAGCGGTGAGGTAAAGCGCTGCGTTCTGTGGGGGGATGCCAAGCCTGGCTTTATCTTTAGGTGCCATGGTGCGGGCATGAACACCGAAGATGACGCGAGAGGTAATGGGAATACGCTCTTCCTGTTCGTCCTCCCACCATTCCTCGGAGGCGCTAAGAGTGTAAGGCACAACGAACAGCAGCAGAAGTAAACGGCAATATCTCAGAGGCGGATTCATCATAACGCGACGTCGGCTATCACGATTTCGTATTCTCCGGCGGTGATACCATAACTCACCCCATCATGTTCGGCATACGGCGGGATTATGGGCTCCATGGCCGCAGATTCGGCTTTGCCTACGTAGCAAGGAGGCGGGGCTTGCGGAGTCCGGAACACAAGGCCGCCCGCAATAGCAAGCAAAAGGATTGCGGCTGCTGCGGCAATGATGCTGCGCACCCACCTTCTGCGGAGGCGTTGGTAAGCGGAAGCTGAGCGCAGGCGCCGCAGCAGACGTTTGTTCATGGCCTCTGTCGTTTTGATGCGAGGGGCGCAGCTTCGCAGAAGCTTTTCTAAATCGTTAGCATCCTGTTCATTCATGGTGTGATGTGGTTGGTGGGTTCAGCATATCTTTCAGCATCCGCAATGCGGTTGCATAGCGGCTGTTGACGGTGGAAAGAGGGATGTGAAGTACTGAGGCGGTCTGTGTAGCAGACAGTTCCTGCCACAAGCGCAGGATTACGACCTCTCGCAACTTCTGCGGAAGCTCAAACACGGCTCGGCGGGCATGAAGTTGTTCATCGTTGATATCCTCCCTCAGCATGTGAGGTTCGGTCATGTCTCCGTATAATTGCTCGCAATATCGTTGCTCCAACGAGTGGCGGCGGGATTGGCTGCGCAAGGAATTGCTCCCGGCACAGTAAAGTAAACGAAGCGTATAGCGTAGCAACGAATCATGGTCGGTATGCAGGTGGCCATGCTCAACAGCGCGTAATACGCGCTCCGCCGTGGTGTGTAGTACCAGCTCAGCGTCTTCCACCCCCGGCATGCGAGTACACAGATAGGCCAGCAGGCGCCCTTGTTCCTGCATAAACCATTTCATGCATGCTTCGCTGCGTTGTTGCATTTCTGTACCATTATGGCATGTTGCAAGTCATCATGCAAGCTATTTGTGGGAGCGTGTCGGTATTCGTTTGACATGGTATTTTGGGATTGACAGCTGATGAGTATAGCGATAAGATGGCTGCATGAAGCAGAGCTTGCTAGGTAAGATTCTGACTTGGCTGTGCATAGTGGTGTTGTCGGGCTGTTGCTGTGCCACGGGGGTGGACTCTGTGCCTGTGGTGGCGGGTGAAGTGGCGCCGGAGCTGGTGGAAATGTGTTTGGCGGATTATCGGGAGACCTATCTCAAAGGACGCCCTTTGAGGGCTGATGCGAGAATACATGGTGAATACCTCAGTAAAAAGGCGGTGCTTGACAGCAAGTTTGCAACCCGATTGAGTGCTCCGCTCACGGAGCCTGCTTATGTGACTGTTACCATCTGCAATCTGCCGCCGCGTGTCGTGGGCGGCTCGGGGCATTATCTGGTAAGTCCGCTGAACAGGAAAATCATAGCGCGTTATCATAGCAGATGAAAAGAGGGTGTTTGTTGATATTGGCGGCGGCTGTGTTGATTGCCGTGGTGCTGCTGTTCGCCCGACAGGGGCATGAGCAACCGTATGCAGCACCGGTGAGCTATGCGGAATTGGATGCGTCAGAGCAGGATGATGTGCCCGCTTTCGCAAGCTGCATCCGCAGAGCCTCGTACGCCCATTGGCAGGTGGGTGAATGGGCCTGGTGCTTCGATGTGCCGGCTGCCGGCGATGAGCAGTTGAAGCAATGGCTGGCCGAAAAGGGCGGGGCTCCTCGCAACGTGGCCGATGTCTGCAAACCGTACCATCTGTCCCCGCCGGATTGGTGGTGTATGCCGCCTGATGCTCGGCTGGTGAGCAACAGAGACCTCGGTGGCGTCTATATGAGCATGTGGTACTCCGCGATGCTGAATCGGGTGTGGGTGCTGTATGTTAAAAAGTGAGTGCTTGCACTCCGAGGATTGCGAAATGGAAAGCGCCCGGTAAAAATTGTGGGTGTGCGCACAATACGCGCTTGCTAAAACGGGGCTTCGGGTGTAAGATATGGGTGTATAATTATGAACGCACTCAAAGACCGGTTGTTCGACGAGATATTGCAGGCTCGCCAGCGTGTATACGCTGTGGGTGAGCCTACCCCCTTGCAGCGCCTTAATCTGCCCGGGGTAGATGCCGAGGTATATGCCAAGCGCGAGGATTTGGGTCCCATTAAGGCGTACAAGTGGCGAGGTGCGTACAACTGCATGTGCAAGCTCACCCCGGCGCAGCGTGCCGGTGGCGTGGTGGCAGCCAGTGCAGGGAACCACGGCCAGGGCGTGGCGCTTGCTGCCCGTAGGCTGGGGTGCAAAGCGCATATTTTCATGCCTCGTTCCACGCCTGCGGTGAAGCAGAATGCGGTGAAGAGCCATGGTGGTGACAACGTGGAGATTGTGCTGACGGGAGACTCCTACGATGCGGCCTCGGCAGCCGCGCATGAGTTTGCCGAAGCCAATAACCTGACCTTTGTACACCCCTACGACGACCCGGCAACGATGGGCGGCCAGGGAACGCTGGCTGATGAGGTGGTGATGAGTGGCCACGGAGCCTTTGACCGCGTGTATCTGCAGATTGGCGGTGGCGGCTTGGCGGCGGGCTGTGCCTGCTGGTTTAAGAAATTCTGGCCGAACTGCAAATGCGTGGGTGTGGAGGGCGTGAACCAGGCCAGTATGAAGCTGGCCGTGGAGAGTGGTGAGCGCAAGGCTCTGCCGTATGTGGATGTGTTCTGTGATGGCACGGCGGTGCGCGTGGCGGGTGAGAATACCTACGAGCTTTGCCGTGAGTTGCTGGATGATTATGTGACGGTAACGAACGATGAGGTATGCCAGGCTATTCGAGCGCTCTGGAACAGCCTTCGTGTCGTGCCCGAACCCTCCGGTGCCATGGGGCTGGCTGCTCTGTTGCAGGATTGGGATGCCGGCAACATAAAGCCCGGCGAGAAGTGCCTGGTGGTGCTTTCCGGCGGCAATATGGACTTCTCCCAGCTGGGTGTGGTGGCGGCTCGTGGTGGTGTGCGCGAAACGAACCGTACGCTGCGCTATCTGCGTATCCCCATGGAAACGAAGCGCGGGCAGATTCTCAAATACCTCAACCACATCCCCGAGGGCGTGCAGCTGATGGATGTGCAGTTCGGTCGCCTGAAGGGGGATATTCAGCACCCTGTTTTCGGTATTCTGGGTACTGATGCTCAGTTTGCTGAGATAGAGCAGGGGCTTGCCCGCCGCGGGCTTTCGTCCGAGGATGTGACGGATGATGATGATGTGCGCTTCCGCATGATTTCGTATGACCGCGTCCACCTGTGCCACCCGGTATTCTTCGTGATTGAGTTCCCCGAGCGCCCCGGTGCGTTCCAGGAATTCATGGGCGCGGTGGGGCGCTTTGCCAACCTGTGTTATTTCAATTATCAATACTCGGGTGAGCATGTGGGCCGCGCTATGGTGGGGCTCGAGTTCCTGAGTGTGGAGGAACGTGATGCCTGCCGCAGCTTTGTGGAGACCCTGAAGGGGACAACCATCCAGAGCATTAAGGAGCTGCCGGATAGTGTGCGCCGCCGTGTTCTGGATAACATGTCGCCCCTGAAGTGATGCCATGCTGATACTTGCTTCAAAATCCCCCCGGCGCAGTGAGCTGCTGCGCCGCGAGGGCGTGGAGTTCACCGTTGTGGTGAAAGAAACAGAGGAGGAGCATGATGCCACCCTGCCGCCGGAGGTGCTGTGCGCCCGCAATGCCGCCGCCAAGGCCGAAGCCGTGGCGGCAGAATACCCCGAGGCAACGGTGCTGGGGGCGGATACGTTGGTCTTTATAGACGGCACGCCCCTGGGGAAGCCGGCAGATGAAGCGGAGGCCGTACGCATGCTGATGCAGTTGCAGGGGCGAACACATTGCGTCTGTACGGCCGTGGCGGTTATTTTGCCGGGCGGGGAGCGGCGCGATTTTGCCGAAATCAGCCATGTGACATTCCGTTCGCTGAGCGAGGAAGCCGTGCGCCGCTATATGCAGCTGGTGCATGTGATGGACAAGGCCGGAGCCTATGCCATCCAGGAGCACGGCGAGCTCATCATCGAAACGATTGAGGGCGATTACGACAACATAGTCGGCCTGCCGGTCACTCGTTTGTTGCAGGTGTTGCAGGGCTGAGTCTTGTGCCGCCTGCCGGGGTCAGCGTCAGCAGGGTGATTTCCGGCGGTATTCCCAGGCGTAGGCAGGCCGGGGTCCACAGGCTGGTGCCGGGGGAAACATAGAGCTGCATGTTGCCGACGCGGTAAAGGCCGTACACATAGCCGTTGTTGGCCGCCGCGACAAGTTGTTGCAGGCCGGGAAACTGGCCGCCGTGGGTGTGGCCGCTGAGTTGGAGGTCGATGCCGCAGGCAGCGGCCTGCGGCGCCTCACCCGGGCGGTGAGCCAGCAGGACGGAGGGGGTGCCGGAATCGAGCTTCTGAGACAGCTCCTCAATGCCCGGTATGTCTCCATGGCTGAACCGTGCCGCCACAGGGTCATGCAGGCCGATGAGCTGCAGCTCCTTGCGGGGGATTCCTTCCTGTTCGCAACTCACGTCCATGACTTCGCCATCGATAAAGTTGACACCGTATCGTCGCAGCAGGGCAAGCCACTCGCGCGTTTTGTGAAAACAGTCGTGGTTGCCGGCCACGGCGTAGACTCCCATGGGGGCATCCAGCTCCCGCAACGGTGCCAGAGCCGAGCCGAAGCGCTCCGGCGGTCCATCTGCAAAATCGCCGGTAATGACCACGACATCCGGGTTCAGCGCGTTGGTTTTCTGCACAACATCGCGGTAAAACGCTGCGTCCTTTGTGCTGTCGGCGTGCAAATCCGTGAGCTGAACGATGCGGATGGGAGCCTCCTGCGGCTGTAGGGAGGCAACCGGTATGGTGATGCTGCGCACCTGCGGGGGGCGGGTGCCGCACCAAGTGCCCCAGGCGGCTGTGGCCAGTATGAGCAGCAACAAGGAAAGGTTGAAGCTGTTATTCACCCGGCGCCAGGTGTCGGCCGGCCTGTGCCTTGCCAGCCACAGCAGCAGGTAGAGCGGCAGGCGTATCGCATCGGCCGCTGCCAGCAGCAGCGCATAGCCGCACACGGCGCTGAATAACCAGCAGCCTCCCCATATCATCAGCGGCGGTAAATCCGGCGTGTAAAAGTTTTTGCCCTCAATGAGATAGAATAGGTGAAACTTTCCGGCCGCTGCTAGGGTGATGAGGCTGAGAATCAGCTTGATAGCCCGGTGCGCGCGCAGCGGAAGAATGGCGCGTATGATGACATAAAGTGCGATGACTAACGCAAAGATGGAGACGTAAAGAAACATGAGCTGAACGCAGCAGAGTGTAACGGCTTTGAATCGTGATGTCAAGCGCATATCACGCTTGCAATACTGCGTTATTTCTGCTAGAATGTGCGGCATGAAGTTTCTTATCACCGCCGGGCCGACCCGTGAGGCCATAGACCCCGTACGTTACCTCACCAACCGCTCGTCCGGGCGCATGGGGTATGCACTGGCCGGAGCCGCTCGACACGAGGGGCATGAGGTGCTTCTTATTTCCGGCCCGACAACGCTGGATGTCCCCGCCGGGGTGGACTTCATCCAAGTGGAGAGTGCTCAGCAGATGTTTGACGCCGTGCGCGATATGATAAAGGGGGTGGATGTGGCTATCCTTTGTGCCGCCGTGGCGGATTATCGCCCGGTGGCCGTGGCAGACCAGAAGATAAAGAAAAGCGCAGAGCGACTGGTGTTGGAGCTGGAGCGCACACCGGATATACTGGGTAGCATGCGCTCGGTGTTCGGGTTTGAGGGTAAGTTGATAGGCTTTGCTGCGGAAACTCAGAATATCGTGGACTATGCCCGTGGTAAATTGCAGCGCAAGCAGTGCGATTTTGTGGTAGCCAATGATGTGTCGCAACCCGGTATCGGTTTCGACTCGCGCGAGAATGCCGTGGTGCTTGTCTACCCTGACCATGAGGTCTACCTGGAGCGCGATACCAAGGAACACATCGCTATGCAGATTGTCGAACACGCCACCATTCTCTCATGACTGTAACCATGGAAATGCTTGGCTGGAATGCCGAGCTCGCTGCCGCTTTCTCCGCTCTGGAGCACCCGGAGTGGTACCCCGCCCGTATCATTCGCGAAACAAAAATCAATTTCACGGTGATAGCCAAGGGCAAAGGCGACCATGAAGTGGTGCTCAGCGGCAAAGTGTGGCATGATGCCGTGAGCGATGCGGATTTGCCGACGGTGGGCGACTGGGTGGCTGTGGATCCCGGTCAGGGGAAGGATTTGCCGGTGATTCGGGCCTTGCTGCCGCGGCGCAACCGCTTCTCGCGCAAAGCTCCCGGAAAAAGCTGCGCCGAGCAGGTCATCGGGACGAATGTGGATATTGTCGTGGTGGTGACGGATGCCGCCGGCGACTACAATCTGCGCCGTATCGAGCGCTACCTGACCCTCATTCGCAAATGCGGTGCCAAGCCGGTCGTGCTCATTAACAAGGAGGATATTGTGCCGCCGGAGCACATGAAACAGGCCTGCGAGGAGGTGGCTGCCCTCGGGGTAGAGGTGTACCCCATCGTTGCCCGCTGGCGTAAGGGGTACCCCAAATACCTGCGCCGTGTGCCCAAGGGAACGACGATTACGGTTGTCGGTTCCTCCGGCGTGGGGAAGAGCACCTTTGTGAACTCCCTGCTGGGGGATGAATGGCTGGAAACAGGCGGTGTGAATGAGGTGACAGGCAAGGGGCGCCACACAACCGTGGCACGTGAGCTGGTGGTGTTGCCCGGCGGCGGGGTGCTGATAGATAACCCCGGGATGCGCGAAATCCAGATGTGGACGGATGTGGAGGGGCTGAGGGCTCAGTTCGATGACCTGGCACGCCTGGCGGATGAATGCCGTTTTGCCGACTGTTCGCACCGCAAGGATGCCGGTTGCGCCATTCGTGCCGCGCTGGAAAGCGGTGCTCTGTCACAGGAGCGTTACGAGCATTTCCTCAATCTCGATGCCGAAATCGCAGAACTGGAGCGCCGCTCCGCAAAGCGACAGATGACGCTGGAGCGCGTATCGCGCCGCCAGAAACGCAATACCATGCGTAACCGCGATGACCGCGAGGAACAAAAGCGCGACCTGCATCCCCACCGCAGGCAGCTCCATTGAATCCTTTGCCTCGATTTTACTCCCTGTTTCGGCTTCCGTAACAGAAGAAAAATCATGAAATTGCGCTGAATTTCAAAAAAATACAAAAAAAGTGAGCTTGAAATCTTGAAAAGCTCAGCAGGGTGTGATATTATGTATACATGGACGCCCTGCGCGTATGCGGCGTGTAGTATGCCCACACGTCAAGGTGTCAAACGTCAGAAAGCTCGTCACATGTTAAGTTCTGCTCTTAATCCCGATCGCGCCACTCTCAATTTCCTCAATGCTTACTCCGAGGAAGTGCGTAACGAAGGCGAAAAGCTCCAGAAAGATGGAGCCGTTACGCAAATTTTCGGTAATCACCTGTTTATTCAGGGTAGGGTTGAAACGAAGCACGGCATCTTCCGCACCAGTCTGCGTTTGCAAGGCAACCGCTGGTTCGGCTCGGCCACTGCGGAGGATGAGGATGTAGCTGGGGCATGCCTCATCGCTACCATGATAGAGCGTATGTACCGTGGCACCAGTATGCCCGAGAGCCCCAACGAGCTCAATGAAATTCCCCTGACTGATGTGCTCGAGGAGAAACTGGATCGCGATTTGGACCAGAAGGAGGTCGACTTCGTCACCAAGCTTGAGAAGCGCTACCGCCGCTTCGCTATCGAGCAGGAAATTCACGACCACGACCTCGTGCGCCTTAACCCCCGCTGGGATATTACCGGCTATGAGGCGCTGGATCTCTGGCCTACCCCGCCGCGTAATATCCTGGAGTTCTGGAACTATATCGCCTATGCCTTCACCAAGAAGCGTATATCCTACCCGGACTTCATGAATGTGGTGACGGATCTGGAGAAGGTGCAGCGCAAAATCAGCGAGTGGGAGCGCGAGAAGGAAATCGGCACTTGGTACGAGCGCATTCAGAGCGTGAATGAGCGCCCGCCGCAGCCGCCGCGTCATCCCATGCACATGCGCCTCGTCTCCACCATCAACGAGGCTCGCTTTGAGTACCGCTACAGCGATAAGGATGATTGGACCCCCATTCGTGAGCGCAATCAGCTGGATGCCCTGCTGGCGGAGTTCCTGCATGGCGCACTGAAAACGGATCCGCAGACGGATATCCTGCTCAATGTGTTGCGCGACTACGCCGACCGCGAGGAAACGGTGGTGCTCGACCTCGATAAAGAGTCTGCCTGCTGCGTGATGAACCGCCTCTTCCACCAGCCTGCCCTCAAGGGGTATCTGGTGAACCTTGATGAGTGCTACTTCAAGGTGGTGAAAGAGCCGCTTAAGTGGATTTGTATTGATGACCCCATCGTGCCGGATTGCTACGGCCTGCAGCTGGTGACGGCTGCCGGTGTGCATGTGACGCACTCGGTGCGCCAGTTGCCCGGCCAGGTGGAGTTGTACCAGTCGGACGAAACGGTGTTCCCCGGTCCGCCCAAGTGGTTGGAGAGCACGGAAGTAGAGCCTCGCTATTCCATTCCCAAGTCTGTGATTGACAGCCTGGATGGTGTGGAGTTCCTGCGCAAGATTGGTGCCACCCTGCCGCCCAGCATGGAGGAGCGCGTGGTGGACATCGAGATGAAGCCCACGTTTAGCATGAAGATTGTGCGCGGGCTGACGAGCGCTGATACAGAGCATGTGCTGCTGGAGGTGACGGCTCAGGATGACCCCGGTCGCCGCAAGGAACGTCTGGGTAAGGATGACTGGGAGCTGGTGGAGCAAGCCCCTGTGAAAGACCGCACCCTGCTGCGCTTCATCCGCGATTACCTCTATCCCATCCCCGGGCTGCTGGAGGAGATGAATTTCACCTACGACGGCCCCTTGACCGCCTTTAAGAGCCGTATTACCAAGCAATTCCCCGAGAAGTTCGCCGAGTGGGCCAAGTCCATCCCCGAAACGATTAAGGTGGAGATGGATGAGAACCTGCGCTCGCTCATGGCCGACCCTGTGGCGGCAGCCATTCGCTTCGAGGTGGTGAACCAGGAGATTGACTGGTTCGACCTGCGCGTGGTGATTGATGTGGAGGGTGTCACCCTCAGCAAAGAGCAGATTCGCGCGCTGGTATCCGCCCGCGGTGGCTATGTGCGCATGGATGACGGCCGCTGGATGCGACTGGAAATCAAGCTGGATGACGCCCAGCGCGATGCTGTGACAAAGCTGGGTCTTGACCCCTTCGACCTGTCGGGCGAAACGCACCGCATGCATGCATTGCAGTTGGCCGACCCGCGCGCGGCCGAGGTGTTTGACCCCAAGGCCTGGCAGAAGATTAAGGAGCGCACGGCTGAGATTAAGATTGACGTGAAGCCCGATGTGCCTGAAACACTACAGGCAACACTGCGCCCCTACCAGATAGAAGGTTTCCACTTCCTGGCCTACCTGGCAGAGAACGGCTTCGGCGGTATTCTGGCTGACGATATGGGCTTGGGTAAGACGATTCAGTCCATCACTTATGTGCTCTGGTTGCGAGAGGATTACCTGCGCCGCAATAAACAGGGGCGCAAGAAGGTGGTGGTGCCGCCTGTCCTCATCGTGTGTCCCAAGTCTGTGTTGGATGTGTGGGCCAGCGAGACGGAGAAGTTCGCCCCAGGCGTGCGTGTGCTGGTTATCCGCAACAAGGAGCAGGCTGTGGTGGAGGATATTCTGGCCAATTACGATATGGTCGTCATCAACTACGCCCAGCTGCGTGTGTGCGGCGAGCAGGTGAACGCCATTAAGTGGCTGACTGTTATCCTCGACGAAGGTCAGCAGATTAAGAACCCCGACTCCAAGGCCGCCAAGTCTGCCCGCGAACTCACCGCTTATAACCGACTGGTGCTCTCCGGTACGCCTATCGAAAACCGCCTGCTGGATATGTGGTCGCTCATGGCCTTCGCCATGCCCGGTGTGCTTGGTAGCCGCGCTTACTTCAAGAAGCGTTTCGACAAGCGCAAGGACTCGCAGAGCCAGAACCGCCTGGCCGCCCGCCTCAAGCCGTTCCTGCTGCGTCGTACCAAGCAACAGGTGGCCAAGGATTTGCCGCCCCGTACCGAAGAGGAGGTGTACGCCAAGATGGAGGGTATTCAGCGCCAGCTCTACAAGGCCGAGCTGCGCCGCATCCAGAAGGCTCTGCTTGGGGTGGATTCCGACGAGTCGGTCAAGAAGAACTCCTTTGCCATTCTGCAGGGGCTTATGCGCCTGAGACAGATTTGCTGTCACCCCGGTTTGGTGGACAAGAAGTATGCGGGTGAGAGCAGTGCCAAGCTCAACGCGCTCTTCTACTTGCTTGACCAGCTGCGAGATGAAGGCCACAAGGTGCTGGTGTTCTCCCAGTTCGTTTCCATGCTCGACATCATCAAGGCGCGCTTGGAGGCAGACGGTCGCCCCTTCAACTACCTCACCGGTGCTACGAAGGATCGTAAGGCGGAGATTGAGAAGTTCCAGACGACTAAGGAGCCGAGCGTGTTCCTGCTTTCGCTGAAAGCCGGTGGTGCCGGTCTGAACCTTACCTCTGCTTCCTACGTCATTCTGTATGATCCGTGGTGGAACCCGGCTGTGGAAAGCCAGGCTATCGACCGTACGCACCGAATCGGCCAGAAGAACAAGGTGATTGCCTATCGCCTGCTTACCCGTGATTCCGTGGAAGAGAAGATTCGCGTGCTTCAGCACCAGAAGAATCAGCTCGTTACCAATGTGCTGGGTGATGAGGGCTTTGCTTCGAGCCTCGACCTCAATGACCTGCAGTTCATTTTGGCACACGGAGGTGATGATACGGATGATGACATGCCCATCATGTAAGGCTTCGTAAAATAAGTCAAACAAGCGGCGCTCTCCGGTAAAGGGTGAGCGCCGCTTGCGTGTTTACCGGGTGGTGGTGGGACGCTTTATCGCTTCAAAGGTAAGCCGATGGGGATGAGGTAGGCATTGGTGATGTAGTAGTCCTGAGACTGTAACAGTCTTGCGTGGCAGTCGGGGCACAGGTGTGTGGCGAAAAGGCGCGGGTCTTGCCCGTCGTGCTCGCGGACAAGCGCTCCCACCAGCCTTTCGCTGCCGACACGGGGTTGGTAGCAGAGGCAGTTGCCGCACATCCAGGGGCGCTGGTGTACGATGCGGCGCACATAATCTACCCAGTCAGCGCACTCCGGGGGCAGGGGGATGCCGGCGGCTTCGGCTTCCGGCAGCAGGCGAACAGCATACATGCTTTTGCGGTAGCGGCCGTCTTCATCCTTTTCCTGTATGAAGTAATGCGTGTTTTCAGTGCCGAGACTCAATTTTTTGTTTGTTTTTTTGTTCATATTGTACAGCTGTTTAGCATGTTGCCCCCAGTGCGTCAAGCCGGAATATTCCCTCGTGTCTGAATAATAACACCTTGAGCAGAATGAGTATGCTGCTCTCCGCGGTCGGAAACAGCGTCTCAACTGATGAGGTGCATCTTTTTTGCTTGCATTCGGGGGAGCCTTGGGGTATTGTTGTATCCGCAACAGGTAATTGATGGAAAAATGAATCTGGCGATTATAGGAACGGGATATGTGGGATTGACAACGGGAACCTGCTTTGCCGAGGTCGGACACCATGTGGTATGTGTGGATAACGATGAGGCGAAGGTGCAGGCGTTGCAACAAGGGCAGATGCCTATATATGAGCCTGATTTGGAGGAAATGATTGTTGCGAATGTTTCGGCCGGGCGTTTATCGTTTACCACGGATTTGGCTTCCGCCGTAAGGGAATGTGAAATCGTGTTTATCGCCGTGCCGACGCCACCGCATGAGGATGGCTCGGTGGATTTGTCGTACATCGAGGGGGTGTCGCGTGAGATAGCCGATGCTCTTACGCCCGAGATAGGGTATCGCATCGTGGTGGATAAATCGACCGTGCCTGTCAGCACCGGTGTAAAGGTGTACCAGGTGATTGAGCGTTATGCCAACAAGGGGGTGGATGTCGATGTGGTGAGTAACCCCGAGTTCCTGCGCGAGGGCTGTGCCGTGCATGATTTGCTCAACCCGGACCGTATCGTCATCGGGGCGGATTCTCAGCGCGCTATGGATATGATGAAGCGCGTCTATCAGCCGTTCAGCGCTCCTATTGTGGAGGTGGATTTGGCCTCGGCAGAGCTGATTAAGCATGCGGCTAATTCCTTCCTGGCGCTGAAGATATCGTATATCAATGCGGTGTCAGCCGTGTGTGAGAAAGCCGGTGCCGATGTGGAGCTGGTGGCTATGGGAATCGGGCTCGATAAGCGCATCTCCCGCCATTTCCTGAATGCGGGGCTGGGGTACGGCGGCTCCTGTTTCCCCAAGGATGTGAAAGGCTTTATCAACGTGTCGGAGCAATTGGGGGCACCGCTGGAGTTGCTGCGGGAAGTGGAGCGCGTGAATAAGGCGCAGTTGGAGCGCTTCCTGTCGCGCATTCGCAAGAAGCTGTGGGTGTTGCGCAAGAAGAAAATCGCCGTGTGGGGGCTGGCGTTCAAGCAGAATACGGACGATGTTCGTGAATCCGTCGCCATTAAGCTGATTCGCCGACTGTGCGAGGAAGGCGCCCGAGTCGTGGCATACGATCCCAAGGCTGCGGTAACAGGCGCCCGTGCCCTGGAGGGGTGCAATGTGACGATAGCGGATGATATGTATGAGTGCGTGCGCGATGCTGAGGTGTTGGTGGTGGCCACGGAATGGAAGCAATTTGCCATGGCCAACCTGGTGAAAGTGCGCGAGCTGATGCGCCTGCCCATCATCTTTGACGGCCGCAATATCCTGCATGGAGATAATGCCGTGCACGCCGGGTTTGAGTACCACTCTATCGGGCGTAAGACGCTGCGTCCCGACAGCGAGTAACCCTGCTCGGGCGATATTGCCGCGCTTTGTGCCTGTTTTTCGCGGAAAAGTCTTGACTCAGGCGTATTTTGTTGGCATAAAGAGCTTATGCGTATCGTTATGATGGCAACGGGGGATATCGCCATCCCTTCCTTCAGAGCATTGGCGTCAACCGGCGAATTGGTGGGGCTCGTCACCCAGCCGGATCGGCCGGTGGGGCGTCACCAGACCCTTACGCCGCCTCGCATTAAGGTGTGCGCGCAGGAGGTGGGGTTGCCGGTATTGCAGCCGGAACGCATGCGTGATGCCGAAGCGGTAGCGGCGCTGCGAGCGCTGGAGCCTGATATTGTGGTTGTGATGGCATACGGGCAGATTCTGTCGCAGGAAGTGATAGATGTGCCGCGCATGGCGTGTATCAATGCGCATGCCTCCCTGTTACCTCGCCATCGCGGGGCGGCCTGCATTCAGGCTGCTATTGATGCCGGCGATGATGAAACGGGTATCACCATCATGCACGTTGTTAAGAAGCTGGATGCCGGCGATATTATTTGCAGCCGTACGATTGATTTGAATGGTACGGAAACGGCGGAGTCTCTGCATGATGACCTTGCTGAGCTGGCTCCCGAGGCACTGGCCGATGCTATTTACCGCCTGCGCTCGGGCGAGGCGGACCCGCTGGAACAGGATGAAAGCCTGATGACCTACGCACCCAAGTTGCTGCGCTCCCATGGGCTCATTGATTGGCATGCCCCCGCGTTGCAGGTGGCCAGGCGTATCCGTGCATACCATTCCTGGCCCGGCACTTACACCACCTATCCTTCGGTGAAAAGCGGCAACGATAAGCAGCTGAAGATTTTCCCGCCCGTTGATTATTACGCCTACTACAAGAAGCCGGTGGATGCCGTACCCGGTATGGTGCTGGAAGCCGGGCCGGATGGGATGCTGGTGTCATGCGGCGGACCGCGAGGCGGTGCTGTGCGCATTATCACGATGCAGCCGCCCGGCGCGCGTAAAATGAATGCCGAAAGCTTCTTTGCCGGCCACAAAATTATACCCGGCACAATTCTCGGCCTGCCTTCGGCAGAGTAACATGAGCTATGATGATAGCTCTATCTACAATTGACAAAGTAATACGCTTTGGAACAATTGGAGGTTTAGACCCACGATGATAGCTAAATTGGAGTTCGTATACATTTACAATCTACAATTTACAATTGACAAAGTTCAAGTTTCGCGAGCTTTCGCTCGGATGGAATGCGTAGCTAAAGCAACCGCTTGTGCCCGCGCCTTGTAGGCGCGGAGCGGCAGCTATGGCATTTGCCACGCTTATACTGCGTGCGTCAGCACGCCTGGACATAAACTTTGTCGATTGTAAATTGTAGATTGTAGATTCTGCCCGACAAATTGTCGTTTCCCTAATTATTCCCACACGCAGCACAGGCACCTGCGTGCCTGTGCTGCGCGTGAACCTGTTATTTGGAAAGTGGGCAGGGGGTGTTGCTCACGAGGTGATAGAGGCTGTGCGCCGCCCGTATCTGTTCATGGTTCAGGCTATTGCAGCTTGTGGTGAACCAGGCTGCTGCGGCTGCCAGTACCATGGCGGCCAGCCATAGCCATTTTTGCCAGCCGGTGCTGACTGCTGCTTTTTGTCGCGCGGTTTGGGCGGCATGGGCTGCGGTGTCGTGTAGGATTGTGCGCAGGTTATCCGTGTCGGGGGTATGCTGCGTGCTGATGGCATGGCTGCCTGTATCTTGTTGTTGTGATGTATGTTGTGTACTCATTGCTGTAGGCGGGAGTTGTTTGCGCTCCCGATGCCGCCTGTTTTACCATGCCTCCCCATGCCTGTCAGCATAAAACAAGAGCTGCGCCGTTCCTACGCAGAACACCCGCGCAGGCCGTGGGGCGCTGCGCGGGTGTCGTATGTGAAAAATCCGGTTGGACCAATCAGTTGTTGACGCGACCCAGATAGGTACCGTCTTCCGTCTTAACGGAGATACGCTGACCGGCGGAAATGAAGAGCGGTACCTGTACTACCAGACCCGTGGTCATGGTGGCACTCTTGTACACGTTGTTGGCGGAGTTGCCCTTCACGCCCTCGGGAGCCTCGGCCACTTCCATGGTGATAGCGGCGGGCAGTTCGATGGAGCATACGATTTCATCGGTGAAGAGAAGCATGTAGTTTTCGCCCTCAATGAGGTAATCCTTCACGGGCTCAACGATGTCTTCGGACACGCAGACGTCTTCAAACGTCTCGTTGTTGAGGAAGTGGTAGCCCATGCCGTCCACGTAGGAGAACTCCATCTCCTCACGGCTGAGCATGACGCCCTCCAGGAAGTCGTTGGAGGTAAGGCGCAGGTTATAGTCCTTCTTGGTGGCGATGCTGCGAATGGTCATCTGCACATAGGAGGCCATGCGGGGCGGGGTCTTGAGCTGGCTTTCGCGCACAACACAGATGTCGCCGTTGTAATTCACGGCGTGACCCTTGCGGAGCTGAATAACGGGAACTTTTGCCATAACGCGCGCAAGCGTAGCAGACGTCGCCCATTCAGTCAAGCTTTTTCTCATATACGCACCACAAAAAAGCGCCTTCTAACACGCTTTGCGCTTTTCGGTGGTCCGGAGGCGCTGTTTTTACAGTAAATCCGGCGCAAAGTAGAACTTGAGCAGTTCAAGCTGGTCTTCGCGGGTGACAAGATAGCCATCCCTGGGATCCAGCCACTGGAACGAATGAATGGAGGTGCGGCGTGACCCCATAGGCTGCTCGGGCGAGAATGCCGGCAGTCTGTCGAGCAACTGCGGGGCAATGGCCTCGGTTATTTCCGTGGTGGTGAGTGGCGGCATGGCCGGGATGATGGACGGTATGCCCAAGGGGATGCACTTCTCCACATCGCCGAGAATGCGCTGTGCAAAGTAAAGCTGGTGCATTTCCAGCGGGGCGATATCGAGCTTGCCTTTTTCCGGCGGACAGAGCAGGGTATCGATGAGTTTGCTGAACCCGCGGTTAGTCGGGGAGGCGATTTCGGGCAGGTGGACGTTGAGCACCCTGCCGTACTGGCGGTTGAGTTCGCGGTACAGGTTGATGCGGTTCTGCACATACGGGTCATCGCTGCCGGCAAGGGGCTGCGTTGTTTCATCCGCATTCTCGGCAAGCATATCGCAGGTGGTGACGAAGACGGTGAACTCCGGCTTGATATCAGCCAGGTGGTTAATAAGGTAGTTCGTCGCACGCGTGTCGGCCTCTATATCTCGGCGCATATTTTCCTGGCCGTTGGCCACGGCGTTGTCGAGATACACCATCATGCGGAAACTGCGCCCGAATGTCAGCTGGAAGTTGTCCTTGTTGATGAGGTAATCGAAGTACCTGCGCTTGGTCCAATACTGACCAAGTACAGTGCTGGCGCCGAGGAAGGCTGTGTCGTGTGCCATGGGATTAAATTCTATTGATTGTGCGCTTACCAATGTGAGTGTATCACAATCGACACGCCTTGGCAAGTTGGAAGCGAGTGCGCAGCATACGAAATGCCGAAAAAATGCATAGCGTCACGTCATAAAATCGTTTTTTCTTTGATTTGTGCTTGCGTTAAGTCCTTACTTGTGATAGGTATTAAGGAAGTGAACGCCTGTATAGCACAGTGGATTGGTAAGCGTGAGAAGCAAGAGGATTCTTACAGTGTAAAGTCGTACCCCGATGGGGTGCTCGCTATCGTGTGCGATGGTATGGGCGGGCATCATTACGGTGCGTTGGCTGCGCGTACGGCTGTTCGGGCATTTGTCGAGCATTTTGAAAGCACTGAGGGTAAGCTGAGTATTACCTCGCGCCTGCGGCAGGCGCTGGATGCGGCTAACACGGCCGTGGGGAAGGAGTTTGCCAAGTGTGATTCCTACGGCGGCTCTACGCTGGTGGCTGCGTATATAGCCTCCGGTTTGCTGTGGTGGGTGAGTGTGGGTGACAGCCCTCTGATGCTCTGGCGCCACCGCAAGTTGCTGCGTCTGAATCAGGATCACTCATTGCGTGCTATATACATGGAGTATGTGAAGGCCGGGGCTTTCACCTACCAGGAGGCCATGCAGCAGGGGCACAGGCTTCGCTCGGCCGTGACAGGCGAGCCGTTCAGCATGGTGGACGCCCCACTGACTCCCCAACCGTTGCTGCCGGGGGATCGTATCATTATTGCCAGCGACGGTGTGGATTCTCTTCTGCTGCCGGCTGTGTTGCCCGAGGCGGTGGAGTCGATGTTGGACGACCGCTCGGAGCGTCCGCTGGCTACTCGTATCGTGGAGGCATGTATTCAGCTGGGGGAGGCGACTGCCGATAACACGACGGTCATCACGATGGATTGGCCGAATTAACATATATTGAAGCTTTTGCAGTGTGGGGCTGTCTCAACCCACATGGACGATTCAGTTTTACGAGATACTTGGGCGAATGGCCGCTACGAGCTGCCGCCTTTGCCGTATGGTGGGGAGGTGCCGGAACCGCTGGTGAGCGCCGAGACGCTCCGCCTGCACCATGACAAGCACCATGCCGCGTATGTGGCAGGTGCCAACGCTGCAATGGAGACGCTGCAGCTTATCAACGAAGGGAAAATGAGCCCTGCGCTGGCTCCTGCTGCGACGCAGGATCTGGTGTTCAACCTGTCCGGGCACATGCTCCACTCGCTCTATTGGGAGAATATAGGCGCTGATACCCAGACATGGCCGCGAGACGGGATGGCACGCGCGATTGCGGAATGCTTTGGCTGCTATGAGGCCTTCGAAAAGTTGTTCATTGCAGTATCGCTGGCGGTGAAAGGGAGTGGCTGGGGTGTGCTGGGGATGGACCCCGTAAGCCGGCGCCTGCTGGTGCTGGGGATTCACAGCCACCAGAATGTGCTTGTGCCCGGATTTTGCCCGCTGTTGGTTTGCGATGTATGGGAACACGCTTATTACCTGACATGGAAGAATGACAGGAAGGCGTATCTGCATGCGTTCATGCAGCAGATTGATTGGGATACCGTGGAGAAACGTTTACAGAAAGCCTGTTGCCATGAATTCTGATTCTCGCATTCATCGTTTTGCCGGTAACCCGTGGCTGGCGGCTTTTCTGGCCGTGCTGGAGCTGCTGCTGGGGTTTGTCTTGCTGAGCTTCCCGTATCTTCTGGGGGCATCTGCTGTGTGGGTAGCCGGCTTTGTGCTGGTGGTGATGGGGGTATTGCATCTGGTTCATGTGTTTACCCGCTCCGAAAATCGGGGGTGGAGTTTCCTGTCGTTCGTGTTGTTTGTGGTGCTGGGCGTTGCCATGTTGCTTCAGCCTGTGGCTTCCATGAATTTGCTGACCCTTGTCATCGGTATCGCTTTGCTGACGGGCGGTGTCCTGCGTTTGATAACGGCGTTTGCTATGCGCCGCAAAGCCGGTAGCACCTGGCGATTCTTCAACGCAGTCATATCGCTTATTCTGGGTGCCATGGTGGTATGGAGTTGGCCGGCTTCGTCCATGTGGCTTATTGGTACCATTATTGCGGTGGAAATGATATTTTCCGGCTGGGCGCTGTTGTTTCTGGCCTTGACTCAGCAGGATGCGTGAAGCACTGCGGCCGCTGTAGGAAAAAGCCCCTTACCTTTGTCGGCGGCAAGGGGCTGTCTCTTTTTTACCTGTGGGCCGGCCCATTAAGTGTGGGCGGTTGCTCGGCAGAATGGGGTGTTTTTACATAAGCAATGGGGCGGGGGAGTTATTCCGACAAGCCGAACCACTCGCGGTAGCTTTCATCGGTGGGGTGGATGTCTTCCACCGGTCTTTTGGCGGCGTTGACGAGTATTTGCCGTGCAAAGTAAGGCACGTTTGCGGGATCCATGCCGGTGCCGTCCTGAATCGCGGCCGCGCTGATAGGGGGCGCTTCCGGTATGGCTACATGGGAGGATACGCGGACGGTGGCGAGGTGCCTGGCATCTCCCACCCCTCCGTCATCATACACATACACACAAGGGCAGAGTTCTTCTCCTTGCAATGCTGTCGTCAGTTCGGTCAGCCAATTCTGCTCGAGCAGAGCTTCTGTCTTAAATTGGCGCATGATGCGGAAACACAGCGCCCCATGTCGCAAGGCTGCGTTTTTTTGCGGGGCCAGGCGGTAGTAGTAGCAACCCAACAGGAAGCGGTAGAGGCGCAGGCGCATCAGGTAGTGCATTTTCATGTTGCGCTGTCGTCCCTTCATGGTGTTGTGCGGGTTGAGCGGTACAACGACCGTCACCATGCGGAAGCCTTGGTATGCTTGTTGTTTTTCTGATGTCATGTTTATTGCCGGGGGTGAAGTTAATACAACCGTTCTCTACGTTCGCAGCTATGCCAATGCGCAGGCACAGCTTGCGCAGAAGATGAACGGTTTAATAATTCATGCTCAGCCTATAACACTGTACCCCGAGGGTACGTTACAACAATGCTCAGGTAATATCGGCAGTAGCGCGACCGCGGTCGCAATGGTAGTGGTATTCATAACGATGATAAACAGTTTTGGAGTTTTGTTAGACAGTTGTACGTGGCTCATGCCCCGTACGATTTTGCTTCTACCATATTTTTATATTCCTGTCAACCGAAATTTGAAAATTGAGGACATTGCCGAAAGGAACAATAAACTGCCAAAAATGATGCCGGAGTCCCGTCGAGTTCGTCTGCCATCGACAACGCCCGACGCGACGTGCGCACGGCGGTGAAAGGCTGCGCGGAGCCTCGATGATGCGGAATCCCGGACGGGAGCGCAAGCTGCCGATGGTTGTGCGGTCATCCGCACGAACGGTGGAGAGAGCGGGGGCGTGAGCCCCCGACTCGATTAGTCGTTCATGCGGTGAGCTACGGGCAGGTCGATGCGTTCGGTCACTCTGTCCGCATGCAGCACCGGCGGCATTTGTGTGCGCTTCAGAGCCGAGGCTATGAGCTTTCTTTGGACAAGCCTTACCTCATTCTCGCTGAAGGGGCAGGTGTGCGAGTGCAGCAGCGCTGAGGCGCTCAGGTTGCGGTCTGCCAGCTCGTGGATGATGCGGTCGGTTGCCGGTATGGCCGGTTCGCTCAGCACGCCGAAGAGGGTGGCATATTTCTCGCTCAGGTAGACGCGCAGCATGTGCAAATCTATCTCGTAGAGGTTGCCCAGCGGCGCAAAGTGCCCACAGGATTCGCCGTACTGAGTGTAGCTGCCCAGCATGAACTCACGGCGGCTCAGGGGGCTGAGGAACATGAGCCCGCGTGACTCGGCAAAGGAGTACAGAGCTGTGGCTGTGATGCGCTTGCGGAAGTCCTCCGCAGCATCGGGCAGCACTTTTTCGGCAGCTGCGAGCAGGGGGGCGATATCCGGCTTATGGCAGCTGATCTTCAACGCTTCGGCAATCTGTGTGTTGTTTTGAGTGGTGACGCCTACCACGTTGCTGCGTCCCAGAGCTTCTGTGCAGAGAGCGGCCAGCAGGGCTGCGTTGGGGGTATCGAGGCTAAGGCAGACGCCGCTGAATCCGTTGTTGCGCACCGTGTCGCGGATGCCGAGCTCCAGCGCGGAGCAGAGTTGCTCTTCCTCCGTGGGGCGAGCTTTTGCCGTTCGGGTGCTGTAAACATCCACAACCCGTGCTGCCGGTTCGAACATGGGCAGGCGAGCTGTTACACGCCCCGCGGCGGAGTATACGGCGGAGCCACCGGCGTAGATGTTGCCGTGGGTTGAGCCCACATGCCTGACGGATATAACGGGGATGCCCGCGGTGCGGGCTTCCCATGTGCCGTCGTCTTCGTCTTCAGCCTGCGCGCCTGCATGCCAGGGGGCTGTGCGCAGGTGCACAATCACCGATGCTCCTTCTGTATCATCCGGCGAGAGGGCGTTTTTTGTGTCCGTGTATATCTGCACGCCATCGAGGTCTATTATCTCGCCGTTTTCGAGTTCGGTAACATCATTGTTCTCCAGGAGATAGGGCGTGAGAATGGTGCCGCATCCGTCGGGGGCGTCATTGACCCGGGGCTCGGGTGCGTCTTTTTCACAGTCGAGGTCGTTGTCGAAGAGGTCATCGGGTTGCGGAGCCCAGGCTCCCAGGATGAGCGGTACTTCACCCAGCTCGCGCGAGAGGGCGTTGAGTGCTGCCTCTGTCTGCTGCATGAAAGACTGTCGCTCGATAAGGTCAAGCGGCTCCGCTCCGCACAGAGCCGTAGCCGGCGCGACAACGAGCTCGGCACCGTGATCCAGGCATTCGCGGTATCCCTGCACAATTTGGCGCAGGTTGTTGGGGAAATCTGCCGTCAGCGGGGCATTCTGAATAATTCCTATTTTGAGTTTTTCGCTCATGGTCTGTGATGGTGTAAGAACATGCTGCCTTATTTTGCCGTAAATTACAAGCTCAAAGTATGTATCGTTGTGTATGCGGGGATGCAAAAAACGGCAGACCTTTCTGTCTGCCGTTGAAAATAGGGTTGAGGGGGCGCTATCAGAGCACGTCCACAGGCAGCGTGGTGCCGGTTTCGCCCAGGGAGATGGAAAGGGCAAAGCCTGTCTCCTTCTTGCCGCCGTTATCGCGGAAGAAGAGGGTGGCACCCGTGTACCACATGCCGGCTTTGCGGTAAATGCAGTACTGCTGGATGGGGATGCGGTTGTGTTCCACATCGAAGTGCCAGCGACCGGCTACGGTATATTTCTCGTTGATACGCAGGTTGGCGTACAGGGAAATCTGCTCGCAATCGCGCTGAATGGGGTGATCTTTTACACTGCGGTAGGTGAGTCGGGTTTCCAGCGCAGCGCAGGGCTGGTAGGAAATACCCACATTGTACTGCGAGAAGTCATCGCCGCCCGAGATGGTGGGGGTTTGGCTCTCCATGAAGAAGCTCAGGTTCTTGGTGGGCGTGAATTGCACCAGCGAGTAGAGGTTGGAGAACTTGTTGTAGGAGAGGGGGCTCTTGGCGTTGTAGTCCACAAAGACATTCCAGTTCAGCAAGGTGTGCGGTTCTCCGTCAATCGAGGTGATGAGGCTGTTCTGCACACCGAATCGCCAGATGCTCCAGCTGCCCCAGCTGTCGATGCCCGAGAAGCCCATCAGGTCGAGCTCCATGGGGTTGTTGGAGGTGGTGCCGACGTTCTTGTACCATGCATCCACCTGCGGCACATTCTGGTTGCTGGACGAGATGCTGCAATGTGAAAGGGTGGTGTAGGGCTTGATGATGTGGGTCAACCCCTTGTAGCCGAGGGAGGGGATGTTGAAGCTGTCGTACTTACGGTGCAGCTTGATGTTAGCATCCAACCCGATGTAGCCGAGGAAGCGATTGTCGCTGCCTACTTCATCCACACCGTAGTAGCCGGTATAGCCAACACCGGCCTTGGGGGTAACGTTGAGGAAGCCGAGTATCTTGTAGTGCTTGGCAATCTCATGTGTGCTGTTGATGCGGAAGTAGGTGTGGTCATTCAGCAGGCGGGCATAGTATCTGCGCAGGTCTGCATCGGCTATCTGATCCAGCGCCTCGCGGTAGGCAAAACGCTCTGTGACCGGCACATACTGGCGCATGAGGCCGGCGCTGTTGCGGGTTTCGTAGGTGATGCCGGTGTCGCCGATAGCGGTTCTGGCTCTGTAGTACGAGGCTTCCAGGCGCTGATCGGTGGCGTAGAAGTCATTTGGAGCGAAACGTGCCAGCAACATGCTCTGGCTGCGTTTGTCTGTTCTGACGAGACGAATCGTATTGTCCGGCTTGTCGTTGTCGCTGCTTTCTCTCTCGTAGAAGTCTCGCAGCACATATTTATCGCTCAGGAAATTCAGGTTCGCCGTGGTTGTCCATTTGGCCTCGGTGTCATTTCCGGGCGAGGGAAGCTCCCACATGGCGCTCAGGGCAACGCGGTAACGCTCACGATCTGTTTTCGTCCTCTTCGTGTAGGTCGGGTTAACCATGGGGTCATCATCGTAGAGGAAGTAGGTATACAGACCCTCCATGTTCGGGTAGCGCTTCTGCATGGCGACATCCTCGAAATCCACACCCAATGCCAGGCCGCGGCGTGTGCGGTAGTCCACATGAGTGGTGAGGATGTAGTCCGCAACAGGTATGTTGTTTTCCACACGGCGGTTACCCAGCAGGAAACCATAGCTGTTGCACAGGTAGGTGCCCCAGATTCCGCGTGAGCCGAATATCGGCAGGTAGCCTTCCTTCGGGTTCAGGGAGTGGGAGAAAGAGAACCAACCCAGAATCGGCACCGGTACATCATATTCGCCGGAGGATACGCTCAATCTCGTCACCTTGGCATAATCGCCGGGGTACACAGTCAGGGCTCCGGCTCCCATCCAGGTGTCGGGTTTTTCGGCGTCATCGGTGGATACATAGGCGTTGTTGATACGGGCAAATGTTTTTCCCTCTGCATCCTTGTCATACTCAACATGAGTACCTTTCACCAGTACACCGGCTACCTTGGAGTGTGCACCATAGACATCCAGTTTCTCTGTTTCCCAATTATAGACACCACTCTTGGCACGAGTGAGGCTCTCGCCTTGGTATACCGTCAGCGGGCCGATGAGGCGAGCTTGCTTTGTAGCAAGTTCCACGACAATCTCATGCGCCGCAACATCCAGGCCTGCATCCGTCAGCAACTTGACCGCCTTGCCTTTGCCTTTGTAGGTGAGGGTACGCTTGTCGCTGTCGTATACCACCTCGCCTCCGTGATTATCAATCGTCATCGTGTCCGGCATTTCCGGCGTAAGCGGCGCTCCCGATGCGTCTATCATGCGGCCTTCAAGGTCGATGATAGGGTTGTCGCCCGGAGTCCGGGATCCGAACACCTCCGACGGAAGCGGTACAACGTCCTGCGCTCCCGCCGGGTATGCCGCACCCGCGGCAAGCAACACTGCGGTCAGTCCCGCAATGTGTATGCGTGTTGTGTGTGAAAAATTGCTGCCCATTACGGTCATCATTTTGCACTAAATGTTTTAATTTGTCAAGCATCTTCCGATATGAAAAACGATAACCTGGAGCAAAAATTTCCGAAGTAGGCATTTTTTGATGATGAACCGGAGAAAAAATCCGCAACTCGCCGCCGGAAAGTCAGAAAAAATGGCATCATGGCGGAAAAAGCGAAATTTTCGTGTTGCAAGTTTGCGCACGACATGGTATTTTATGGGCACCATGAAAATTACTGGTACAACTCACAAGAAGGCTGCCGAGTGGGTGGAGCAGATCCGCCAGCTCTGCAAACCCGATTCCGTCTACTGGTGCGACGGTTCCGAGGAAGAGAACACCCAGCTGTGCGACATGCTGGTAGAAAAAGGCACCTACATTCGCCTGAACCCCGAGAAGCGCCCCGGCTGCTTCCTGGCTCGTTCTACTCCTTCTGACGTAGCCCGTGTTGAGGAGCGTACGTTCATCTGCTCCGAGAAGCAGGAGGACGCCGGTCCTACCAACAACTGGAAATCCCCGGCTGAGATGCGCGCCATCCTCAACCCCTACCTCGATGGTTCCATGAAGGGCCGTACCATGTACGTTATCCCCTTCTGCATGGGCCCGCTCGATTCTCCCCTTGCCAAGATCGGTATCGAGATTACCGACTCTGCCTACGTGGTGACCAACATGCGTATCATGACCATCATGGGCGAGAAGGTTCTCAAGCGTCTTGAGGACGAGGTGAACGGCGGCGGCAACCCCAAGCGTGACGGCTACGGCGACTTCGTGCCCTGCCTGCACACTGTTGGTGCTCCCCTTGAGCCCGGTCAGGAGGATGTGGCATGGCCCTGCAACAACGAGGAGAAGTACATCTGCCACTTCCCCGAGACCGGCGAGATCATCTCCTACGGTTCCGGTTACGGTGGTAACGCTCTGCTTGGTAAGAAGTGCCTTGCTCTGCGTATCGCTACCGGCATCGCTCGCAAGAACGGCTGGATGGCTGAGCACATGCTCATCCTCGGCATCACTGATCCCCAGGGTCGCAAGTCCTATGTGACCGGCGCATTCCCCTCCGCCTGCGGTAAGACCAACCTGGCCATGGTTGTGCCCCCGCCCGCTCTGGCTGAGAAGGGCTGGAAGACCAGCATCATCGGCGACGATATCGCCTGGATCTGGCCCCACGAGGACGGTACTTTCCACGCCATCAACCCCGAGAACGGTTACTTCGGTGTGGCTCCCGGCACCTCCTACAAGTCCAACCCCATCGCCATGGACACCATCAAGGAGAACATCATCTTCACCAACGTGGGTCTGACCGACGACGGTGACGTATGGTGGGAAGGTATGGACGGTGAGCCTCCCGCACACGCCATCGACTGGCAGGGTAACGACTGGACTCCCGATTGCGGCCGTAAGTGCGCTCACCCGAACAGCCGCTTCACCGCTCCCGCCTCTCAGTGCCCCACGCTCGATCCCGAGTACTACAACCCCGAGGGTGTTTCCATCAGCGCATTCCTCTTCGGTGGTCGTCGTGCCACCACCATGCCGCTCGTATTCCAGTCCAAGGATTGGAACCACGGTGTATACGTAGGTGCCACCATGGGCTCCGAGATGACCGCAGCTGCCTTCGGCCAGATTGGTCAGGTTCGCCGCGACCCGATGGCCATGAAGCCCTTCATCGGCTACAACGTTGGTGACTACTGGCAGCACTGGCTCGACATGGGCACCAAGACCTGCGCATGCAAGCTGCCCAAGATTTTCAACGTGAACTGGTTCCGCAAGGATGCCGAGGGCAACTTCGTATGGCCCGGCTTCGGCGACAACATGCGCGTGCTTGATTGGGTGCTTCGCCGCTGCCGTGGTGAGGTGGAAGGTGTGGAGACCGCTCTGGGTATTTCTCCCACCTACGCTGAGCTCGACACCGAGGGTCTCAAGGGTTACGACGAGGCTGCCTTCAACACCAACATGGCTCTTTCCGAGTCCGAGTGGAAGGCTGAGCTCGAGTCCCAGACTGAGCTGTTCAACATGGTTGGTGACA
>JAUNRE010000017.1 GCA_030535795.1 Akkermansia sp. | reverse complement strand
ATGCGAAAGGCCAAAAGTCCTTTGTAAAAGTGCATGAAAAAGGCTAAAAGTCCTTTGTAAAATTGCAAATAGAAAAATAAAAACGCTGCAAATGCAACAAGTTGTGCAGATTTGCGCAGTTTTTGGGAAAATGGCTTGAAAAATGTGAAGAAAATGGTTGACTTTTGGGAAACTGTCTGCTACATTAACGGCGAAAGATAGAAAGGATACCGAAATGAAACGATGGTGCATCGAAGAGCTGGTAGAGTGGAAAAATAACCCACGCCGAAAGCCATTGCTGCTCTTGGGCGCTCGCCAGGTGGGTAAGACCTGGCTGGCTCGCGAATTCGGCCGCCGGCACTACAAAAACGTCGTCTATGTGCGTTTTGACCGAGACGACTTCGTGCGCCAGTCCTTCGAGAAAGACTACGACATCCCCCGCCTGATGGACACCCTGCAGGTGCATAGCCGTGTGCAGATTGTGCCGGGCAAGACGCTTATCATTCTCGATGAAATACAGGAGTGCCCCTGCGCGCTCACCTCGCTGAAATACTTCTGCGAAGATGTGCCGGAGCATCATATCATAGCCGCCGGTTCCCTGTTGGGGCTTTCCGTGCATACCGGAACCGGCTTCCCGGTCGGTAAGGTGGATCGCGTGTACATGTACCCCATGAGCTTTACCGAGTTCCTGGATGCTACAGGCTTCGGCATGTATGTGGAGGTGATTCGAAAGCGGGATTGGGAGATGATGGCAACCTTCCACGAGAAGTTTGTGGAACTGCTGCGCCAGTACTACTTTGTGGGTGGCATGCCCGCCGCCGTGCAAGAATATGTGGTGTCACGCAATCCGCATACGGTGCGCCGTGTGCAGGAAGCGCTGCTGGCCGACTATCGCAACGACTTCAGCAAGCACGCCACCAATGCCGAGACGCACTTCATCACGCAGATATGGGATTCCGTACCCGAGCAGCTTGCCCGTGAGGATAAGCGCTTTGTGCATGCTGACGTGGGCGAAAAGGTGCGCGCGCCGCAGCTGCGCGGCCCTATCCGCTGGCTGGATGATGCGGCGTTGGTGCAGATGGTGCCGCGCGTACGCAAGCCCGAAATGCCGCTCTCTGCCTACAAGGACGGCGCATTCAAGATGTTCTTTCTCGATGTCGGCTTGCTGGGCGCGGCTTGCAGGCTTGCGCCATCGGTGCTTCTCGAGGGTAACAGCATCTTCGGGCAGTACAAAGGCGCGCTGACCGAGCAGTATGTGCAACAGCAGCTGCGCGCAGAATGCGGTATTTCCCCTTATTACTGGGCCGCCGAGCGCGCCCAGGCTGAGGTGGATTTCCTGATAGAGAGCGACTACCGCCTCTACCCGCTGGAGGTAAAGGCCGAGCGCAACCTGCAGGCCAAGAGCCTGCGCAGCTTCTGCAAGCGCTATCGCTACCCCATCGCGCTGCGTACCTCGATGGCCGGGCACGAGGTCTCCACCGTGAGCATAGCCCCCGGTAAAGACGCCCCCAACGGCCACCGCTTTACCTTGGTCGATATCCCGCTCTACGCCATAGCTGCCGCACCCGATGAAATGGCAGCCCGACACGCGGAGGCTCACGCCTGAGGCCTCCGCGTGAAACTTTTGCCGATTGTCGATTTTTTCTTTACCTTTGCTTAAATATATAGTAGATTAGCAGCATGGACGCTTCCTCTCTGCTTGCTACCGAAATCGATTATGAAAAGTACGACGATGATGATGCTTACATCGCCGCCTATAACGACTTGATTGAACAACTGCGCGCCTGTGCCAAAGCTCATGCTCAGGGGGCTGACGGCTGCGAACTCAGCATCGAAACGGCTGTAGCCTGCTGGCAGAAGGCCGCCGAGCTCGAAGACCCCGAATCCCTTTGCGCCCTCGCCGATTATTACCTCTCCATCGGCGATGATGACGGTGCCATCAACTGGCTGCACAAGGTGGTGAACGTCTACGACCTCGAGCAGCCGCTCTGCACCCTCATCAGTCTTCTGCACAAGCGCAATACCGAGGAGGATCACGCAGAGCTCGATTCCCTGTACCGCACCCTCGTTTCCGGATACCCCAGTGCTGAGCATCATTTCGACTACGCGCGCTACCTCCTCTCCGTTGATTCTGCGTTGCACTCCCTTACCCGCCGCAAAGCTGTGCGCTTCCTCGAGCTCGCCGCCGCTACCGGCCACGCCGACGCCGCCGACCTGCTCGAGCGCCTCGGCAGAAGGTAAGCGGAATACGCACCCACAGGCTTTTCCCCGGTTCGCGCTTGCCAACAAGCGCGAGCTGAGTTTTTTTTGGGGGCTATAGAGGTGAAACTATACAGAAAAAATCAAAATCGCTCTTTAGGCGTTTTTGAAGCCTTGGTATGTTGAGAATCCCAAGAGAAGCATAGCCATGTTCATAGAAATATTTTCTCGCGTGGCGATATCGCATAGCTCAGAGTAAACGGAATCATTGGGAACCTCAATATCACCTATGCCGACAGCTTCTTCTATGACTTCGGGCAAAACTTGGCACAGTTGATAGAAGGCATCTTTTTGACCTGTTACCATATCATAAAAGACATCGAGGCTGACGCGTCTGATGTTTTTATGATCCCAAATTTTGCCGTCTATAGATGTTTTCCATTTTATGTTTTGGGAGCGTTTTGCAATGGCTTCAACAAGGAAACATGCGCAATCATCATCGTCTAATATTTGAGATTGCATTTTTATGTATGTTTTGCCGGCGGAGGCAGAGTTCATTGTATTGTGTTTGTTCTTCAGTTCAACATAGACCTTGTGAACAGTGCCGCAGTCCGGTAAATTGATGCCTTCGGGAATATTCCAGATGACATCCCAGCCGCCTTGGGTGCCGTTAGCGGGAACTTCGCAATTTTTGAAGTATTTAAAAATGTGCTGGTGAAAATAACCGATGTCATTATTGTTTGCTTTGTCTCGCTGTCTGAAGATTTCGCTTTTGATAATCTCCTCCCAAGATAAACGGTAGACAGACTTGTCGAAAAATATCTTTATTGGGTCAATGATATTTTTGTTGAACTTCAGAAGGTCGACCGGCTCCAATTTTGAGCCGTAATGCGTAATTGTTTTCTTTACATGTGTCGTAAAGT
Source organism: Akkermansia sp. (assembly GCA_030535795.1). Lineage (GTDB taxonomy): Bacteria > Verrucomicrobiota > Verrucomicrobiia > Verrucomicrobiales > Akkermansiaceae > Akkermansia. The sequence continues at coordinate 28,136 of JAUNRE010000017.1, read as the reverse complement.
CTTCACGGGAGATAAATGTTAATGGCCACATAATGAGCTAATTGCTTGAGCGAGTTTTATTCCTATTTCTTTTGCTAAATTGACGGGGACTGCGTTTCCGACTTGCTTGTATTTTTCTGATAAAGTTCCACAGAATTCCCATTCATCCGGAAATGTTTGAATGCGGGCGTTTTCTCTATATGAGAATGGGCGAACTTCCAGGGGGTGGCAGCGGTCTGTTTGCTTCATCCCCGGATTGGTTAAAACTGTCAGAGACGGCTCGTCCAGGCTTATGCGTCTCAATATGCCGGTGCGTCCGCCTTCCATATCCCAGCACGTTTTCATGTACGCTTTTGCTATGGCCGGGTCAATATCGCGCCAATAGCCACCAGGCGGAACTAAGGAAAACACCTCTGTCTTGCTTTTAGAATATCTGGCGCATTCGCTTTCGCCGGGATTGGTGTCGAGCTTGATATCTCGAATCACCGGCTTGATAGTATGAGGAATCGGGTATTCGAACTCTGCCTGTTCAACAAGGTCATTGCGTATTCCTATTGTGATGAGGCGTTCTCTTTTTTGAGGCACCCCGTAGTCCCAGGCGTTGAGAACTTTGAATTGCGTATTGTAACCTTCTTGTTTGAAGATATCAAGTATAGTTTGGAAAGTCCGTCCTTTGTCGTGGCTCAACAAGCCGCGTACGTTTTCAAAAAGAAAGAATTTAGGCTGAAGTTTTCTTAAGAATATGGCATAGTAGTAAAACATCGTACCACGCACATCGTTTAGGCCTAAGCGCTTTCCTGCATAGGAGAAAGACTGACAAGGTGCTCCGCCGGACAATAAATCCAGCTCGCCGCTCTTAATATCAAACTCTTCTTCCAGATTTCTTTCGGCCACCGCTGCAACATCCTCGCACAGTACATACCAACCGGGGCGGTTCTTTTTTAGAGTTTCTGCGGCTGCTTTGTTAAATTCAACGAGGCCTATATGGTCGAACCCTGCTTGTTCCAATCCCAAGGCTAACCCGCCGGCTCCGGCAAACAATTCAATGGATTTATATCCTGTCTGAGCACACTTTGCCTTTGCCGTAATCTGGGCTGCTTCTTTTAGCAACTGCTGAAAGTTTGCTTGATACGGCGTGCGCGTTGCTGTCAGGGTACTATAGTCAGCTGGTATCGTTGCTGTTGGTGTAAACTCAGGCATCTATGTCTCCGAACTAATGGTGCTTACAGTCGTCATTCGCTCATGTCAGATTATGTCGTGACATGTAGGGAACGCTCTGCTGAGTATATAATTTTTCTATGCCTCTGTCAAGCACAAGGCATAGAAATATGAGGTTAATGATAAATCCCGATAGTTTAAGTAAGTCTCATATAAAGTGCACGTTATATGAAGCCGGATATTGGGCAGTCCGTGCGGCAGAGGCGGGGCGGCAAAGGGGATATTGATTTACACCGGTTCGTTTACCTGATTATAGGAGAGTACCCAAGGGGGCTCCTGATATTTTTACAGGCAGGATGATTCTGTTGCGGATTCAGGACTCTTCGTAGTCCTGAATCAGCTCGACAAAAGCGCGCAGGACATGTTGTTTTGCCCAAGGGCCGACGCCTTTGAGGCGTGAGGCGGCCTCGATGGTGGTGGGTTTGACGGTGGCGAGGGCGCGGAGTGTGTCGGTGTTGAGGATGCGGTAGACGGGCATGCGGTATTCGGCGGCGAGGTCGCGGCGCAGCTCGGTGAGGTGGTCGAAGAGCGCCTTGTCCGGGCGACCGAGCTGCATGGCGTTGAGCACGCGTTCGGAGCGGCGGCGTAGGGTGGATGTGCGGGGTTGTTTGATGGCGGTGCGGCTCCAGATGCGGGTGGTGAGGCGGGCGGGGGCTTTCTCCTTCATGACATCCTCGCCCTTGGCGGTGAGTGTGATGAGCGGGAGCTCGCCGCCGGTGGTGGTGATGAGGCCGCCCTCCTGCATGGCGCGGAAGAGGGCGCGGAGCTTGGCGCCGGTCATGTTTGAGAGCAGACCGTAGGTGCTGAGACGTGTGAGCTGCGGGGGGAGACCGGCGCGTTGGGAGCCCCGCAGCATGTCGGCTATTTTGGCGCGGCCGAAGATGGCTTGCCAGCTGCCGTCGGGCTGGCGGCGGCTGGCACGCGCTACGCCTGCCAGGGCTTTGCGGACAATGACGAGATCTTCCCCCTCGATGTCCTCTGCATCGCCGGGTTCCTCGGCGTTGCAGACGTCGCAGTGGCCGCAATCGCAGGCGGAGGGCTCGCCGAAGTAGTCGAGAATCCAGCGTTGGCGGCAGCCTGTGGAGTAGGCGTAGCGGGTGATGGCTTCTATCTTTTTGTGGTCGCGGCGGGCTTTTTCATCGATGGCGTTGGTATCGATGGGGAGGGAGGCGAAGGGGGTGCCGGGGTTGAGCACGCGTGTGAGGCGCGTGTTGCTGCCAGGGACATCGGAGCGGGTGATGGCACCGGCGTGGATGAGGGCGGAGAGGGCGGTGCCGACAGCCATGGGGTTGACATCCTTGCCGAGCTCGGCGGCCATGTGGTCCACGGTCATCTGCAGCTCGCCGGTGTCGGCATTGCAGCGGGCTCGCAGCAGGTTGTAGACGCTGCGAATGGTCTGCACGGAGGGGTTGCTGCCCTCGAAGAAGAACTCCTGTGTTTTGAGGTCGGCGTGGTTGAAGAGCAGCTCGCAGGCCGAGAGTTCGCCGTCTCGTCCGGCGCGGCCGGCCTCCTGGTAGTAGGCCTCCACGCTGCCTGGTATCTCGAAGTGGAGCACGAAGCGGACATCGGGGCGGTCGATGCCCATGCCGAAGGCGTTGGTGGCTACGACGACATCGGCGCGGCCGGAGATGAAGGCATTTTGCGAGAACTCGCGTTCCTCGTCCGTCATGCCGGCGTGGTAGGCGACAGCATTGGCGCCGGTGCCGCTGATTTCATCGAACACGGTCATGACGTTCTTGCGCGTGGAGCAGTAGATGATGCCCTTGCGCCACTGGGCGATGACCTTGCGGATGCGCTCGAACTTGGCCTGCCTGTTTTCGCAGTGGGTGATGGCAAAGTCGAGGTTGTCGCGCCCGAAGCCGCTGATGATGACTGCGGGGGTGTTGAGTTGCAGTGTGTTGAGAATATCCTGGCGGACGGCATCGGTAGCAGTGGCTGTCAGTGCCACGGTTTGCGGGCAGCCGAGCTCCTGCCGTACACGGCCGAGGCGCAGGTAGTCGGGACGGAAGTCGTGCCCCCATTGGCTCAGGCAGTGGGCTTCGTCGATAGCCAGCAGCCCCACTTGCATGCTGCGCAGCATGTTCATGAAGCCCTCTTGCCCGAAGCGTTCGGGCGCAACGTAGATGATGCGAAGCTCGCCGCTGCGCAGGGCTGCCATGACCTGGCGGTATTCATCCGCCCCCAGCGAGGAATTGACAGCTGCAGCGGGTACGCCGCGCGCCTGCAGGGCATCCACTTGGTCTTTCATGAGGGCAATGAGCGGGCTGACGACGATGGTGAGCCCCTCGCGACAGAGAGCAGGAAGCTGGTAGCACAGCGATTTGCCGCCGCCGGTGGGCATGATGGCCAGCGCATCTCGCCCCGCCATGATGGCGTCCACCACGGCGTCCTGTCCGGTGCGCAGCGAATCGAAACCGAACACGCTTCGGAGTACCTCTTGCACATCTGCTACCTGTTGTATTCTGCCTTCCATGCGCGCGCATTATAGCACCGTGCATGCCGTTTTTCAATGTCGGATTTCGGCTGTATGGTTGAAGTCTGAAAAACGGCAGGTGGTGGTGCGAGCTGCGTATGTGATGCTTTATTTGTTTGGGGGCGGTAACAATGCAGAAAACATGTCAGAGTAAAATATATGCTAATGCGTGGATAAAAACTATAAATAAAAATTTCGATGAATGGAAATAACCAAAAAATAAACAAATATAAAATTATGCGATAAAAATGTCATGTCTATAAGAGAAATATCATCATTATTAGCATGAGAAATGGAATGATAAATATTCGTGCATTTTCTGAAAATATGATGAGATTCGGAAAAATATATCCGTGTTGTAAGGTGGGAATTAAAAGGTCAGGCGGTCGAGTCTCCCAGAAAGGGAAGGGGAGGGAGACGGTAAAGTTAAGTTGCAAGGAGAACGTGCTCCGAAATGCACCTATCGGAAGACTAGGAATATTACGGCAATGAAAAGCTTCGGTCGAATAGATGATGGTCTGTTTTCAATTCTCACAGGGTGTTTATTGGAACAAAAATGAGGTAAAAATCGGAAGACGAGGGAAAATGGTAAGTTTGTTTTTCTGCTGTAAAGTTCAAAAAAAGAGTTTTCGAAAATCAGAAGCGTTGAAATAACAGAAGGTTGTCGAGCTAAAAAAGTTCTTAAGTGTTGAAAATAATGCGTTAGTGTTAAAAATTGCCGCTCTGAAGTCTCCATTTGAGATTATCTGAGTTGGTAAAGTTGGCTAGACTAAAGAGGGGCGAAAAACAACCCGAAAATTTGCCGCTTGCGTGAGAAAAAATGGCTCTGTTTGCTCGAAATTCCTATAGTAAAGTATGTAATACTATCAACTTGTTGCTTGAAATGATGACTTTCCGGCTACAACGGTGGTGGCAGTGGGCTGTCTCAAAATGCAAAAAAGAAGCAATTTTTAAGCCAAAATAGCGGAAAAACGGCCTAAAAATGCCTAAAAGAAGTAAAGAAGGCTTTACCAGCGGTCGAAAAATGGGCAATTTTTGGGGAAGAAATGAGATTGAGCGCGTTTGGTGTCGCGGGTGAGAAGGCGGCGGGGTAGTTGCGAGATTTTTTTGATGAGGAGTTTCCGACAGAGCGCAGAGGAAAAACGAGGCCGAACAGGTGAAGAAAAACTTGACAAGTGCTGCACAGGCTTTTATAGTGTAAGAGTATGGTATACAAGTCGAGTAAGCTGAGCAAAAGTAGCGTTCGGAAGATGGCGATACGGCACGGGGTTATCTTTTGGGTGCTGATGGTGGCGGTGTATTATCTGATGTCGATGGCCGAAAGCGGCCAGCGCTTTGCGGAGGAAAATCTGTGGGTGATAATTGCACTCGTACTACCGGCGCTGGCGCTTGCCGTATTGGGCATGCGCCGCATGCTGAAGTATCGCGGCCGGTATGAAAATGCCTTTTTCACGCTGACTGAAGGAGGTATCATGCTCGAGGTTGAGAAGGATGCAGTACGTATGTTCACGCCGTGGACTCAGGTGTCGATGGTGCGGCGTTCGGGCAATGTCGTGAATTTGTTCCTGAAAAACGGGCGAGCCATGCCGTGTTTTCTGGAAGGGGTGGGCGAGGCACGCCTTCGGGAATTTTTCCAATTCGCTTTGCTTCATGCAGGGAAGGGGGATGCCGCAGCTTTGACGCCACCGCCTGCCGCCGCCATGGTGGGTGAGCCGTTGCGATACAGTGCCACGAAATCTCAGCGTCGCGAAGTGTCGGATGCGATTGCTATTTCTGATTCCCCCAGGCGGGTGCGAGTGTTCCGACCGCTGGTGCTTCTGGTGTGGGTGGGGATTTTTGCGCACAGCTGTTACGAGGTGCATTTCGTGATGATGGGGGTGAGCCTTCTGTTTCTCATTTACACCGCGTACTACATGTGGAAACCGGGAGCCTACCATGCTCGGCTGCATGACGGAAGCGGAGCGGATGTTTATGTGGACGGGGATTCGTATCTGGCCGTGAGAGATAACGGGCAGTGGTTGTATGCGCGAAATGTCCGCGTCGTTGTTGCGGCGAAACTGCACTACTCGGATTTTTACGCTTTTGAACAGGGCGGATATCTGGCGCTGGATCAGGGGCAGCCCCACCCTGAGGGCTGGCCGGAGGCGTGCGGCAAATTGCCGCGGCGTCGGGCAGGGTGGACGATGACGATGGCTGTCCTGGTGTCGCTGATGCTGGGCGCGTTGGCGTTCTCGTACAGTACCCAGTATCACCTGTACAATGCCGTGAATTCGGCGGAGCCGCAGCGGCATATCCTGGCGCTGGCCGGAGAGTCGCCGGAGTCCGGAGTGAAGGTGATTGGGATGAGGCACCAATTTGCGAATCCGCGCACGCTGACATTGAAAGAGGAAGATCCACCCTTTGCCGTGGAGATTGCCCTTGAGTACCCTGATGGTTCCCGGAAGTATATCGATTTGGATGCGCGCGGACGTGTTGTGTGGTCCGACCGCGTACGCATTATCGGCGATGGCAGTGGTGTTTTACACCTGGACGACGAAGGCAAGGTGATTGAAGAGGATATCTATGGGGATGACGAAGAGTAAGCCGGCTATACTCAGAATTGCCATTGCCGGAGCGCTTGTTTGCCTGACGGTTGCCGGAGCGGAGGCGTCGATGACGCTGCCACGGGCGCGGGGCGGGCAAGTGCGGCTGTTGCCGGCGCGCGTTGTGTTGCTGACTCCCTGCGGAGAAGTGCCGGGTGGCGTCCGGTTGGAATACGCTGTTGACGGCGATTATCTTTACGTGCTGGAGGGCGACACCCTGCACCGATATACCGGTGAGCCTATTGCTGCCCGGTGGGTGTGGGAGCGCTGTTGCTTTTTGTCGTCACTTGATGTGGACAAGCACCGAGCAAGCCCTGCTGAAATGAAGAAAGATATCTTCATAACGCGGCTTGAGGTGAGGGGTAATAGCGTCACCGTGCATCGTGAAGGAATGGTGGATATATGTGATTTTACACCTCCTTTTCGTGGTTATGCCCGCCGCAATGTTGCGGAACTGCGGGCGGCGTTTGAACGCGAGCAAAAGCTGCGAGCTCACGCCATGGGGTTGCTGCCATACATTGGCGCTGCTATTGAGAGCTCCAGCGCTGCAACGCATTGAGCATGGCCGGGGTGAGCTGATCATCGCAGAAAAGCCCGATACCTGCGGGAGAGACGGCACGCAGGCGGTTCAGCTCGGCCGGGAGTTGCTCCGGCGTGGTGTCGGGCAGGTGCAGGCCGGGGGCTATGGGCAGGCGGTCGTCGCACTGTTGCATGGCATCTCCCGTACAGGTGGCTGACCACGCGGCACTTTCATTGTAAAAGGAATAGTATACCATGGGCAGAGCGAGGTCGAGCCCGAAGCGAGCCCAGTCCTGGCGCACGAGTCGGGCGGCGATTTGCGGGGTGGGGAACACAGCACAGGCCGCCCGCAGGTTGTGTGAGCGTATGCGCTCGCAAAGGGCATTTGCCGCGCGCGCTACGCTTTGCAAGCGGAACTCACGCCAATCGCTATCTGTCTCGGAATCTGTTTTTATTTCTCTTTGGAATTGTTTTGCAAAAAGCGCCTTGCAGTGCTCGCAATAACAATAGTCGAAATTCGGTAGCTCGCTATCCATGACCAGCCTGTATTTTTCCCACAGACCTCGGGGTAGTATGACATCCGGCAGGCGCAGGTAGTCCAGCTGAATGCCGGTGAGCCCGGGGATGGCGGCGAGCTTGTCCACCTCGCGCAGCAGGTGTTGCAGAGCCTCCTCGCTGTTGGGGCAGAGGAACTGGTAGTACTCCACATAGGGGCGGTCAGCGGGGGCGTGGCAGGACTTGCCGAGACGATTCACGGCGTACCAGTGCGGGTGTTGCAGGGCGGTTGTATCCTGCGGGCGATTGAGTGTCCACAGCCAGGCATAGACCTGCAGCCCCTGCGCGCGGGCGATGGGGGTGAGGGCGGCCAGATGGCGCGGGCTGCCGCCAATGATGACGGCACGGATGCCCGCGCGGGCAATGGCTTCGAAATGTTGCAGCCACCACGCGGTATCCCCCTCATGCTTCTCCCCTTGCACCCAGAGGTAGAGGGGCGGGCGGTTGTTGGTGGGGGGTGTGGCGCTGAGCTGCCCGTTGGAATCGAGCGTGTGCACGCTGCCATCTGTCGCAATCGTTTGAACGACAAAATGCTGAGGAGTAACTAACAGCGGCTTAATGCCCTTGTGTTGCAGTGATGTCGAGAAGCTGCCGTGGCGGTCGCGCTGCGCCAGCTGAGCCGTGTAGTAGGCGAACAGGCGGCGCTGTGACTCATGCGCGGCGGGCAGAGGCATGCTCTCGTAGCCGCTGCCGGCTGTTTTGTCGCTCAGGCGCACATAGCCCCAGTGCTCCGGGCAATGGATGTTGACGACCCCGGTGGGAGCCCACACATGGTTAGTTTCCGGCAGTGGGTTGCCTTGTGCATCCGTGCGTTTGCTGTAACCGCAGGGCGTGGCGGCATCCGGCTGCACATGCCAGTTGACGCGCGAGAAATTCATGCGCAGGGTGGTGCCCGGGGCGGGGGGATTGGTACGCCGCGGGTGGTTGGAGTGCCCTGTGATGCTCTCCCACGGTATGGCGAGCTCCACGCTCCAGCCCTCATCGGTATCGGCCGGGTTGTTGAGCGAGCCGCGCAGGTGCACGGCATGTTTCAACCCCGGCATGTCCCAGTCGTGCAGGGCATGGTTGGCCGTGCGGTAAGGAGCGGTAAGGAAGAGATCCCACACGGTGTTGAGCGCATTGATTTCCAGTTCGATGTAGTTGCGTGTGTCGCCGTCCGGGTCGATAAACACCTCGAAATCGGGGTCGCGGTAGATGACGCTGTCGCGCTCGGTGAGTGTAGCCCACAGGTGCGGCTCCTGCATATCGGCCAGCACATAGAGGTAGCGGTCGTCCCAGAGCAGGCGCACCGTCGTTTTATCTGCAATGGCGCCACCTTCAATATCCCGCAGAGGTGTCATGCGCATGGCGTGCTGCCAGTCTTTTTCATCCCCCTTACCGTCAATGCGCAGCACCTCGGTTGCGCGCTGGCAGATATAGGTGGGTGGCGCGGGCGGCGGCTCGGCGGCAAAGGCTGTGGCTGATAACAGAAGCGGGAGCAGGAGGCGTCTCATGCCCAGAAGATACCATATAAATGCCGTCTTGTCGAAGCCAAATTCGCTCGATGTCTGACACGCCTCCGCGCTACAGACGGAGATTTGAAGCCGGCAGTGCATGGTTGGCCGCCCGAGCGCCGATAGGTTTCGGCACCCGGGCGGGAGATGGGAGACTGGGTGGTGGTTAGCGCATCACGACCTTGTCGCCTTCGGCATCCACGTGGATGGTGCTGCCCTCGGGGTATTGGCCGGCGAGGATGGCGAGTGAAAGCGGGTCGAGTATATCGCGCTGAATGGCGCGTTTGAGCGGGCGGGCGCCATATACCGGGTCGTAGCCGTGCTCTGCCACCAGAGCGGCCGCAGCTGCGCTCAGGCTGAGCTTCAGGCCGCGGTCTGCCAGGCGCTTGCGCACACGCTCCAGCTGGATGTCCACGATGCGTGTCAGGTCCTGCTGTTGCAGGCGGTCGAAGATGATGATTTCATCCACGCGGTTGAGGAACTCCGGGCGGAAATGCCCGCGCAGGGCATCGAGCGCCTTCTCATTGCGAGCTGAGGCATCGCTTTCAGCCAGAATGAATTGGGAACCGATGTTGCTGGTCATGATGAGCACCGTGTTAGTGAAGTCCACCGTGCGGCCTTGTCCATCGGTCACGCGGCCGTCATCCAGCACTTGCAGCAGCACGTTGAAGACATCCGGGTGAGCTTTCTCGATTTCATCGAAGAGCACCACGCTGTAGGGACGGCGGCGCACGGCCTCGGTGAGCTGCCCGCCTTCATCGTACCCCACATAGCCGGGAGGTGCTCCGATAAGGCGCGATACGCTGTGTTTCTCCATGTACTCAGACATGTCGATACGCACCATAGCCGCCTCATCATCAAAGAGGAACTCGGCGAGCGCCTTGGCCAGCTCCGTTTTACCCACGCCGGTGGGACCCAGGAAGATGAAGGAACCCAGCGGGCGGTTTTCGTCCTGCAAGCCTGCGCGTGAGCGGCGCACGGCATCTGCCACGGCCTTCACGGCATCTTTCTGGCCGATGAGTCGGGCGCCGATGCGTTCCTCCATGTGCAGGAGCTTCTCGCGCTCGCCCTCAGCCAGGCGTGCGGCGGGAATACCGGTCCAGGTGGAGACGACCTTGGCGATATCGCTTTCTGTTACCTCCTCCTTCAGCAGGCCTTCCCCGCTCTCCTGCATGCGGAGCAGGGCAGTGCGGGCCTCCTGCGCGGCTTTTTCGGCTGCGGGAATCTCGCCGTAGAGAATCTCGGAGGCTCGGCCGAGATCGCCACGGCGCTGAGCCTGCTCGGCCTCGGTGCGCAGGGTGTCGATTTGCTGCTGAGCATCGCGCGCGCGGGTTACGATTTCCTTTTCGCTCTTCCAGCGCGCAATCATGGCCTCGACTTTTTCCTTGGTGTCGGCCAGCTCGCGGGAGATTTTCTCGAGGCGTTGTTTGGAATCCTCGTCTTTTTCCTTAGCGAGAGCCTGCCGCTCCATTTCCAGCTGCATGGCGGTGCGGTTCAGCTCATCGATTTCGCTGGGCATGCTGTCCAGCTCGATTTTGAGCCGAGCCGCGGCTTCGTCTACCAGGTCCACAGCCTTATCGGGCAGGAAGCGGTCGGTGATATAGCGGTTGCTCAGTGTGGCGGCGGCTACCAGAGCGCTGTCGGTGATGTGCACGCCGTGGTGTACCTCGTAGCGCTCTTTCAGGCCGCGAAGGATGGCAATGGTGTCCTCCACGCTCGGCTCCGCCACATAGACAGGCTGGAAACGGCGCTCCAGTGCGGCGTCTTTCTCGATATACTTGCGGTACTCATCCAGCGTGGTGGCGCCGATGGTGCGCAGCTCGCCTCGGGCAAGTGCAGGTTTGAGCAGGTTGGCGGCATCCATGCTGCCCTCGCCGCCGGCGCCTGCTCCCACGAGGGTGTGCAGCTCATCGATGAAGAGGATGATTTCGCCGTTGGAGGCTGTTACTTCCTTAATAAACGCCTTGAGGCGGTCCTCGAACTCGCCGCGATACTTGGCACCTGCCAGCATGGAGCCGATGTTGAGGCTCACCAGGCGCTTGCCCTGCATGCTGTCGGGGACGTCGCCATCCACAATGCGGCGAGCCAGCCCTTCCGCAATGGCGGTTTTACCCACACCGGGCTCGCCGATGAGGACGGGGTTGTTCTTGGTACGGCGGGAAAGAATCTGCATGACGCGGCGAATCTCACCGTCGCGACCGATGACGGGGTCAATCTTCCCTTGGCGGGCGCGGGCGGTGAGGTCCGTGCCGTACTTCTCCAGTGTCTCGTATTTTTCCTCAGGGTTCTGGTCAGTTACGCGCTGGTTGCCGCGCACATCCTTGAGCGCCTGGAGATAGCGTGCCTTGGTGAGCCCGCAGCCCTCCAGCAGGCGGCGCAGGTCGGCGTCTGCCTCCAGCATGCCGAGCACCACGTGCTCCACGCTCAGGTAGTCATCTTTCATGCTCTTGCGCTGCTCCTCGGCGGCTGTCAGGCAGCGGTCCAGCTCCGGCCCGATGCCCGGTGCCTGTGCTACGGCGCCGGTCTGGTGCGGTTGGCGGTTCAGTTCATCCTGCAAGGCGCGAGCCAGCACCGCAAGCTCCACCCCGGCCTTGTTCAGCACCGAGGCCAGCACGCCGCCCTCCTGCTGCACTAGTGCCAGCAGAAGCTCCGCAGGGTATATCCGGGCGCGGCCGCCACTCGCAGCGTTTTTCTGCGCGGTCTGCAGCGCCTCCATTAATTTTGTGGTGAGGTTGTTGTTCATCTTGTCGGGTGTGACACCGTAGGTGAGACACTTGTTCAAAAATAATTATGCGAAGTTGTAAGAAGGGGGAAGAAAAATCGTGTTTTCTGGGCTCGAATCCGGTTTCCGTCGGACGCGTTCGGTGTCTTGAACCATGCAATTTTGCAGCGACGTTGCAAAATTACAAGGTAAAATGAAAGAAAAAGCTTGCAAAACCTTGCAATTTTGCAATAATGTTGAAAAATTGCAAGGTTTATGTTAAAAATAAATCCGAGAACGATGGGGGAGCTTGTCATGGAACGGAGCCGATGCTTTCCCTGTGTGATGGTGACCGGGGCACGGCAAGTGGGGAAATCCACGTTGCTGCGGAGTCTGATGCCGAGAGGGATGGAATACGTTAATCTGGATGACTACCGAGCCATGTCAGAGGCCAAAAGTGACCCCATTGGTTTTCTTGAGTCTCGCCCAACCCCGCTGTGTATAGACGAGATTCAATATGTGCCGGAGTTACTGCGAGCCATTAAGCTGAAAGTGGATGAGCGTCCTGATGAGATGGGGTTATACTGGTTGACCGGTAGCCAGCGTTTCCATATGATGAAAGGAGTGACGGAGAGTCTGGCCGGGCGAGTAGGCGTGCTGGAACTGTGCACCTATTCGCAGGCGGAGGCTGAAGGGCGCGGTATCGGAGTACCTGCGTTTTCTCCGGTTGTGGAAGAGATGAAAGCCCGAGTGGCCTCGGCCGGAGTTTGCTCGCTGCCGAAGCTATACGAGAGGATATGGAAAGGCGGCTACCCCGCACTTATCAGCAGGCCGTACACGACGCCTGAAAGTTATTTTTCATCGTATGTTCAGACCTATATAGAGCGCGATGTGGCAGCACTTTCGCAGGTGGGAAATCGCACGGCATTTATGGCGTTTATGCAGTCTGCTGCTGCGAGAACCGGTCAGCAACTGGTTTATAGCGACATTGCCAGAGATGCGGGAGTATCGGTGAATACGGCGCGTAACTGGATATCCATATTGGAGACAAGCGGAATTGTGAACTTGTTACCTCCCTATCACGTCAATACGACTAAGCGACTGGCAAAGAGTCCCAAGTTGTATTTTATGGATACCGGTTTGTGTAGCTGGCTGATAGGCTGGAATACGCCGGAGCTTTTGCAGAATGGTGCCATGAATGGAGCCATGCTGGAAACTTGGGTGTACGGACAGCTGGTACGAAGTTTCAGAAACGTAGGTCAACAGCCCCGGCTATGCTATTACCGCACCGGCAGCGGCGCAGAGATTGATTTCCTGTTGGAACGTGATGGATGTATTTATCCCTTGGAGGTAAAGCGCAGCAGCAGTCCTACATTGGGGGATTTGCGTGCGGTGGCGGACATCCCCCCGGGGAGAGCCAAGCTATGCCCCGGAATTGTGCTGTGCTCGTCACCGGAGATGTTCTCGCTGGGGCACGGCAGCTACGCTTTCCCGATATCTGCCTTGTGAGGCAGGGGGCGGGGCTCAGAGCTCCCAGTCCACGTCCACGCGGACCGTTTCTCCCTTTTTATCGACGTAGTTCACATAGCCATTCTGCGCGCCGAATTTGTGGACTTCCATGGTGACTTTCACATCGAAGCAGCAGTAGCGGGCAATGTCGAGCATCTTCTGCGGGTCACCGGTCTTCTCGTACTCAGCCCACCATTTGAGGGCATCGAGTCCTTCTGCCGTCTTGGAATTGCCGAGGGTGACAGAAGCCACGGAATCGAGCTTGAGGCGGTGGCCGATGCGGGACGTGAGGTCGGTGCAGATGTCGAGGTTGTGAGAGACATCCGCCATTGTCCAGAAGGTGAAAGGCTGGATGACCTGGTAGTCGAAGCCGATGTGGTTGTAGCCGACGACGAGGTCTGCGGTGCGCAGCTCCTCGATAAGCTGCTCCACCTGGTCCTGGGTGTAGATGTGGTAGGCGTTGTCCTTGGTGGAGAAAGTGACAGCAACGGAGATACCCATCTTGCCGGCTTCATGCCAGCCGCCGACCTGTGCGGCGGAGAGGCGGGTTTCGAGGTCGAAGTAGACGATATTTTTCATAACTGGTCGGCAGGAAGAGTGCGGCGAAGGCCCTCGTAGAGCATGATGGCCACTGAGGTGGAGAGGTTGAGTGAGCGGGCGTGGGTGCCGGGCATGGGGATGCGCAGGGCGGTATCCGGGTGGGCGGCAATCCAGCGTTCAGGCAGCCCCTTGGACTCAGGGCCGAAGATGAAGTAGTCACCATCCTGCAGGGGCAGGGCAGGGGACCAGATTGAGTGAGTCGCCTTGGTGGAGAGGTACCAGAAACGAGCCCCGGGAGCGGCGGCGGCTTCGAGTTGTTCCAGCGAGTCCCAGAGGTGCAGGTCGACATGTGGCCAGTAATCGAGGCCGGTGCGGCGCACATGCTTTTCATCGAGGCTGAAGCCCAAGGGCTTGATGAGGTGTAGGCGCGAGTTGGTCGCCACGGCCAGACGCCCGGCGGCGCCGGTATTGTGCGGAATCTCCGGGTGGAAGAGGACGATGTGGAACATGCGTGATTACTTGGCTCCCTTGCCGAAGAGGACGGCAGGAATGGTGCGCAGGATGAGGACGAAATCCGTCCAGAGGTTCCAGTTGTCGATGTACTTCAAATCCTTGTTAATCATGCTGTCGAAGTCCTTGCAGTCGCTGCGGTCCTCAATCTGCCAGTAGCAGGTGAGGCCGGGTTTGACGCTCAGACGACGGCGCTGGCGGATATTCGGGAACTCCGCTGTTTCGTATGTGGGCAGGGGGCGGGGGCCTACCAGGCTCATATCGCCGGCCAGCACATTGATAAGCTGGGGGAGCTCATCGATGGATGTTTTGCGGATGAAGTGGCCGAAGCGGAAGATGCGCGGGTCGTTGGTAAGCTTGAAGATGGGGCCGTCCATCTCGTTGCCGTACTTTGCCTTGATTTCATCGAGCCGCTTGTCGGCGTCGGCGTACATGGAGCGGAACTTCCACATGCCGAAAGGCTTGCCGTAAAGGCCGGAGCGCTGCTGGCGGTAGAAAATCTTACCGTTCGGGTCGCTGATTTTGATGCCGATGGCAGCTATGAGCCACAGCGGCGAGGTGCCGATGATACCCAGCAGAGCCATGACCTTGTCGAACACATTTTTGAAAAGCGTGGACCAGGAGTACACCGGGGTGGAGGTGAGGATGAGGACACGCTGCTCGCCGATTTCTGATACCACGGAACGCAGGTTTACAGGATGGTCATTGCTGAGGTGCACATAAATATCGATGCCCTGCAGCTCGCAGCGCGTAATCGTCTCGGCCATGTCGTGGTAGGCGCGCAGACCGCCGCAGAGCATGAGCTGCTGCACGTGGTTCTGCTCGATAAGCTGCTGCACCTCCTGCTGCGTTGTTTGTCCGGCGATGACGCGACCGACGGGGTTGAGGCGGCGTTTCCAGAAATCCGGCAGCGCGTTCCATTCCTTTTCAATGCTGTCGGCGGTACCGGCCAGGATAACCTGGCGCAGGTGGTTGCGGCCGGCGCGGGGGCGCAGTTGCAGCGCCTGCAAGAGCTGGAAACGCAGGTAGAGCGCAACAGTGATGAGAACGAGGCTCACCAGAATGATGTGGTTGACCGCAGCGGTCGTGTTGTCGGGCGTAATTGTCTGGTACAGCCCGAAGAAGCCGAGGTAGTACACCACAAAGCCGATGAGCTGGCGAATGGCCGAGGACTTGCGCTGCAGATTGGAGCGGTGGTAGAACCCCACAATGCGCAGGATAACCGGCACGGCTGCCACCGCTGCTCCTGCCAGGAAGGGGGAGGCGGTAAAAACATTGAAATCGGGCAGGGACTCCCAGCCGATATAGGGAGCAAGAAAATGCGTGACCGACGGCGCCGCATAGGCACAGCAGAGTGCCAGAATCAGATCCGTAAGCGGCAGCAGGCGAGAAAGTATGGATTTGTGTCGCGTCATGTACGCGCGTATTCTAGCAGCATCTCTATCTTTTGGCAAGTACAAATTAGGACATCCCTGCCGCAGCGCTGCCCGTGGCTCAGGCCTCTGCAATGGCGCGGATGCGGGCGCGCTCAAAGTCTGCCGGGCAGATAGTGCAGAGGACGCGATCACCCGGTTTCAGCACATCGAGCAAATGTGCCTCCTTTCGCTGCACAAAGGCTACTGTGGGTTTGCCGTTGGGCAGGGTGGCACGGAAAGCCGTGGGTGCAAAGCGCTCGATGATGGTGCAGGTGCAGTCGATGTATTGGGAAGGATATGAAGACGTGGTGCTCATGGTGTTGAGGTGGGAAAATCAGAACAGGATATCCAGAACATCGCCGGCGCCGGGGATGAGGCCGCTGCCCCCTTTTGGGGTATCCGTTTCTGCGGGGGATGGGGTGGAGTCGGTGTCCTCCTCCTCCTCGTTGTCACTTGCCGCTGCGTCATTGTCGCCGCTCAACAGGCCACCGAGGAGTTCGCCTACGGCCTTGCCTGCCTTGTCGGCGGCATTGATGGCGGTGCCGGTCAGATTGGTGGAAAGAATGGTGCTGATGCGGGCGGTGAGGTCCTCCTGCGGGGCATCCACCGTGCCGCTGAGGTTGATGTTGAGCCAGCGGTAGCCGGCTTCGCCCTCCGCGTTGAACAGCTGGTCAGTAGCGTCCTTGTGCAGTGCGGACAGGCGGTCTGCTACGCTGACGGGCAGCCCGACGGTGAGCGTGCCGCGCAGCGAGCGGTCGCCCGCCACGATGACGTGTCCTTTCACCCTCAGCTTGCCGCCGGCCGCCTGCAAATCAATGCGGTCGAACAACCAGGCCTTGCTGATGTTGTGGCGGGGCTGGGAGAAGGGGTAACTGATGCGGCAGTTTGCTTTTTCGAGCGGCAGGCTGCGGTAGGGGCGAGTGTTGTCCAGATAAAGCTCGGAGAGGATGGGCAGCCCCTCCAGCAAGCCCTGCTGCAGCGAGATGTTGCCGCCGGCCTCCTTAATGCTGCCGTGCTTGCCGGTGAGCTTCAATTCACCGTAGAGTTCACCCGTGAGGCGCCTCTTCCAGTCCTCATTGAGCAGGCGAGCCACGTTGGCCTTGTTGGCTTTGAGGTCGAGGAACCACTGCCCGTTGGAGTTCTGGTAGGAGCCCTTGGCCCGCAGCTCGCCGGGGGTGAGCATGAAGCGGCACTCGGAGAGGCTGGTGGCCTTGGGGGTGTAGAGGAGCGAGGCTGTTTTGATGCTGCAACTTTGCAGGTAGGAAAGCGGCGTGTGGACGCGGCCGTTTTCGAGGAGTAGCTGCCACTCATTGGCAGCGCGGCGGATGGGGGCTGCCTTGATGCTGCAACCGGCAATGCTGTACCGGCTGCCGTTGTAAGTCAGCTGCGCATTGGTATCAACGCATTCCAGCGATTGCAGCTCCGTTGTTTTCGGAATAAAACGGTCGAAAAATCCGTTGTCCGTCTCCTTAACGGGAGGAAGCTCGGCGCCGAAATCATCGCCCTTGAGTTGCAGCGTGGCGTCTTCCACCGTGAGCTTTTTCACGCAGAGGTGGCGGCTGAAGAGTTTCCGGCGGTCGAGTGTTGCCTTGATATTATCGGCCGAGAGGCGGTGCAGAATATCGGCTCGACCGAGCTTGAACGTCGGGAGGGAGACGACCTCGCCATCGATGGAAAGATTACTCGGGATGTTCAGTTCTGCGGCCTGAGCCTGGTTGGCAACGGCGGATTCCAGCTGTTTGCGGAAGCTGTCGCCCTGCAACCAGCTGAGCAGCTGATAGAAGCCGATGATGGCAGTGAGCGTGAACAAAGCAACGACTGCCAGCGCCCAGAGGAGGATTTTGCGCCCTCGGGTACCGGCACTGAAGATGCCCTTTCTGCGGAAAAAAGTATTGCGTTTGCGCCTGGCCATGGTGATGGCGTCATTATGGCACAGCCTGCCCGGGCATTCAAGCTAATTATCGTGACGCGTGCCAAAAAAGCCCCCGCAAAAAAAGCAGAAAAATGCACCCGGTTATCATTTAGGGATTGACTATTGTCGCAAAATATGCTTTACTGCACATCGATAACTTCCATACAACATTTTTTTTATGAAAGTAACAACTCTTATTCTTGCCGTGGCCTGCGCCGTAGGGTTCAGCTCCTGCTGCTGCCAGTCTCAGCCTGCACCCAAGCTTCACCCCATGCCTAAGCCCTGCTGCCAGCCTGAGCAGCCGCTTGAGCCGGTGAAGGTGTTTGACGAGAAGGGCAAGTAAAGACCACTCTCTCAAGATTTATCAGGGCCGTTGCAGGTGATGCAACGGCCTTTTTTCTTGTCAGAGCCGCCGCTGTGTGCTAACGTGGGTGCATGAGAGCAATTTTCTGTGCCTTGTTGTTGTCGGTGCTGTCTGTGGCGCCGGTTGTCGGGAAAACGCAGACGGTTGAGGGGCTGCCGCAGCATGAAGTCGTGCCGGTGCCGGATCCGGAGCCCGGGGCGCGCGTGCGCAATGTTATCCTGATGATAGGGGATGGCATGGGGCAGGAACATGTGTGGGCGGCCTGGCTTTGCAACGGCGGTAAGCTCAACATCACGGGTATGCCCTACACGGCCTTCTCCTGTACCGTGGCAGCCAATCGCACCATCACAGACTCCGCCGCCGGCGGTACCGCTTTGGCATGCGGGTGCAAAACAAACAACGGCATGTTGGGGCAGACGCCGAATGGCCGCCCGGCGGAGTCTCTGGCGGCTCTGTTTCGGAAGCGAGGGATGGCCACGGGGCTTGTGGTGACAAAAGCCGTGACCGATGCCACGCCTGCCGCCTTCTACGCGCACACGCGCAGCAGAAAGAATACCGCCGAGATAGCCGAAGCCTTGGCGAGTGCCGGTTTCGACGTCGTGCTGGGAGGCGGGGCTGCGGCATTCAGTGCGCAGCAGATGGAGCGCATGCGTGCAAAAGGCGCCGATGTGGAACTGTTTGCCCCCGGGGATTGCGCCCCGGCTAGTCAGCGCGGCGACTTGCTGGTGCGGAATGTGAAGCGCGCCCTCAGTCGCTTGGAAAGCGAGAAAAACGGCTTTTTTCTGATGATTGAAGGCTCGCGCATTGATTTAGCAGCGCATGATAACGACCTGACCGAAACGATGCGAGAGGTGCTGGATTTTGACCGCGCTCTGGGCGAAGTGCTGCGTTGGCTGAAAGTGCACCCTGATACCCTGGTAGTCGTGGTGGCTGATCACCAGACCGGCGGTCTTGCAATTCTGGATGGCGACAGAAAACGCGGCCGTGTGACGGCGCTCTTCACCACCGGAGGCCACAGCGGCGTATCCGTGCCTGTCTATGCAGCGGGGGCAGGGGCTTCTGCCATTCACGGAGTGCTGGATAATACTCAGCTCCAACACGAAATTCTTAGAGTAGCAACTCAAAAATGATGGATTTGTGAGAATTCTCCCCTAAAAATCCGTTTTTAGAAAAAACTTGCTGGACAAGTCAGGAAAATTTGGTTAAATAGAAGACGTCAATTCTGCATAAACAGCATTTTTTACTATTATGAAAGACACGATTATTCGTTTCGGCGTACGTGCACTCTCCCTTGGAGTAGTTGCAATGGGCTCTATGTCAATGGCTCTGGCACAGGATGCCGCTGAGGGCGGCGCCAACATTGTCAAGAAGACAATGCTTGACAAGTGGGTTATTGATGGTGGATGGACGATGATTCCCCTCGTCATCCTCTTCGCTATCACTGTGTTCCTTGTGGTTATGTGTCTCATGGAGCTGACCAAGAAGAAATTCTGCCCCGAGGAGCTGCGCGCTCAGCTCGTTGCTCTCATGACAGAGTGCCGCGTGCAGTCTGCCATTCAGCATGCCGCTACCAGCCCCACCTACCTGGGTCGTCTGGTTGCTTATGCTCTTCCCAATATCGATGCTAACCGCCCTGAGGATCTGGGCAAGGACGCCATCGAGGACTCCGTTGCTGACTTCGCTTCCAACGAGCGTCCCCGCCTGATGAAGTATGTGGACATGCTGGCACTTGCCGGTACCATTGCTCCCTCTATCGGTCTGTTCGGTACGGTGCAGGGCATGGTTGAGGCTTTCGCCGTGCTGGCTGAAACCGGTCAGGCTGACCCCGCTCAGCTCGCAGGCTCCATCTCCGTGGCACTTCTTACCACTTTCTGGGGTCTGATCGTTTCCATTCTGGCTGTTCCCGCCTTCTTCTTCCTGAAGAAGCATGCTCAGGCTCTTGAGGCTGAGTGCATCAATACCATTCAGGAGATGGTGAACACCTCCATCAACGTCATCAACGCCGAGGCTCAGCTTGCCCGTATTCCTGAGGGTCTGGGTGGCGACGAGGAAGGCGCTGAGGAGTATGCAGAAGAAGAGGCACAGGCCTGAAGCCTGTAACCTTTTGGGCCTGCCCGCTGTGAGCCCATTGCGGGCAGGCATGAATCCCTACAACATTTTTCTGAATCCGACACATGGCTAAGAAAGAAGCAAGAGCGCAAGAGGAAGTAAATGCAGAGGCAGATCCTTCTCCCATGATTGACTGCTGTTTCCTTCTGCTGATGTTCTTCATTGTGAATGCATCCCAGATTACCGTGTCCAAAGACCCGAGCGTGAACATGCCCAATGCGGTATCTGCCTCGGAAATGAAGGATGCAAATGGTTGTATCGTGGTGAACGTGTTTGCTGACCCGGAGATTATGGGCGCCAAGAACGCCAAGGCTCTGGAGAAGTACAACAAGAACTATAATCCCGGTACGATTTGGGGTGTAGCGGATGCCAGTCAGAACTCGATTGGTTTCAACAGCGGCCAGATGCAGGAACTCTCTGACTTCATTACCAAGCAGCGCGAGGCAATGGAAGGCAAGAAGATTAAGCCCGAGATGATTCGTCTCTACCTGCGTGGTGATGCCGATGCTCCGTGGAGCCGTACTGCCGGCGCTATTCAGGCAGCAGCCGCTGCAGGTGTGAATAACATCGTCTTCGGTACACTTCCGGCAGAGTAAAGTCACCCTCAACCCTCTCTAAAGATTATGGCAAGACGTAAAAAAATCGAACCGCCGCAGGAAGAGGAAATTACTTCCAATATTTCCTCGATGATTGACTGCTGCTTCCTGCTGCTCATCTACTTCCTGGTGGCAACGTCTCTCGTCAGTGAGAAAAAACTCGACATTAACATCCCGACTCCGAATTCGTCTCAGACCTCTAAGAAGCCCAAGGTTGACCCCGGCAATATCTACGTGAGCTCCTCCGGTGTTGTCACCTGGAACAAGGATCTCACCGTGGGCGAGGCATACGACCCCGGTCTGAAGCCCGGCACGCCGGAGTACCTGCAGCAGCGCCGCATGGACTCGCTGGTGGAGTCGCTGAAGTTGCTCAAGGAGCAGGCTACGGCACTGGATACCACGCCTGTTGTGATGCTGCACGGCAGCGGCAAGGCACCGCACCAGCGCATTGTTGATGTTATGGCCGCTCTGGCCGAAGCCGATATTCATTCAGTTGGTCTCTCCACCACACCTGACGAATGATGACAGCTGAACTATTTAAACGCTAAACCCCGGGGAGGGGAGCTTGGCAGAAGCGCCGCAGCTCCCCTCCCTTGTTCGCCCTCGAACCCGGCGGCGAACATGAGGCAGCCCCTCACGCAAAGTTTCCTCTATTTTGTTCGTAACTCTTTTAACTAAACACCTATTTATCGTATGATTAAGAACTCAACAGCAGCTGCCGTACTGGCCATAGCCGCTTTTGGCGCACCGATGGTGTGCCAGGCGCAGGATCCGGCAAGTGCGGCCAAGCAAGTGCAGTCTCTTCTCGATGCCGGCAAGGTGAGCGATGCTATTGCCGTGTGCGATAAGATGATTAAGTCCTACAGCAACGGTAAGTCCCGTCTGGCGGCTCAGTTTGCTCACTATGAGCCCTTCTTCCACTGGCGCAAGGGCAACATCCTTTTTGCTGCCAAGCAGTATGGGGCTGCCTACGATGCTTTCAAGGCCATTTATGCCGAGCCGCGTTTTAAGGACAAGAAGCTGCGCGATCGTGCTCTTGCCGAGAAGGGGATGAATGATGGTAACGGCTATGAGCCCTACCTGACCGCCTCTCTGTTCTACATGGGCTACAGCAAGTTCCAGGAGGCTGTGGGCGACCCCAAGGCCAAGCCTGCCATTGCCGGTGATCCCTCCAAGTTTGCCGAGGCTATTCCCGACATGGAGAATTACCTGAAGATTTACCAGAGCGGCAAGATTTCCAAGATGGAGAAGGAGCAGAAGATGGACGGCAAGCTGTGCTTCATGCTGCTGCAAGCCTACCTGCTGAAACCCGAGCCGGATTTCAAGAAAGCTGCTGAGTACCTGGAAAAGAGCCGCACGGCTAAGGCCGCCCTGCCGGATGATATGGCTATGAGCGGTCTTGCCACCATCGTGAAGGTGGCCAATGAGAATCCCGCCCACATCGGCTGGATTTACAAGGTGATTCGCTCCAACCCGCACAGCTTCAATCTTGGGCCGGTGCGTCTGGCTCGCTACGGCTCTCAGTTCTTCAACCCCTCTTTGCAGGCTGCCAAGCAGTTCTCGGAAAATCTGAAGAAGGGTGATATGGCTCAGGCCGACGAAGCTGCCAAGACGACATATGAGCTGCTGGGGCTTGTGCCTGAGGTGGAAGAAACTCGTCGCGCTCTCCACGGCATGCACTCCACGCTGAAGGGCTACAAGGGTGCTGTGCCGGATCCTGCAACGGGTGCCTCCTATCGTGCCTCCGACTGCGCCGCTCTCTTCAGGAACTACGACAAGCTGGGTAAGGCCAAGACCCAGATGGAAGCCTATGCCATCATCACGGCTGCCAACGTGGCTCAGCAGTATGGTTCCAACCGTCTGGCCAAGGCCGGCTATCAGATTCTGTTGGATCGTTACCCCGGCTTGATGCAGAATACCAAGGATGGTCCTAAGTCCATGAAGGATAAGAACCTATTCCAGCTGTCTCAGCTGCGTCGCGCTACGGGCGATGAGGCCGGTGCCGTAGAGCTGGAAGGCAAGGTGAATATGAAAGAGATGGGTGAAGGCGGCCAGACAGCCTTGCTTGTCAACAAGATGGCTCGCGCTACCAAGGAGAATAAGTGGGAGGACGCCGGTAACTTGGCTGTTGAGGTAATCAAAGCCACAGAGAGCAACAAGCAGAACGTGAACTACGCGACGGCTCGCTTCGTGCAGGTGGCTGCCGCTTGGAAGACCAAGAAGTGGGAAGACGTGCTTCGCTTCGGTGAGGCACTGCTGAGCGAAAATGTGCTTGCCGAGGCTGTGAAGGGTGGCAAGTTCAAGCAAGAACAGGCAGTCACCAACGAAGTTCAGACTCGCTTCTTCATCATTGACGCTCACCATAACCTGGCTCGTACGGATCGCAAGCACTGGGATACGCTGCTTCAGTGCCTGGATGCTCTCATAGAGAAGTACCCGCAGGATGCCGCTCTGCTGCCCAATGCATACTACCACGGTATCAACACTCTGCTGACTCGCCAGGGCGGCGGTAATCCTGATGCCATGGCCAAGGATATGGAGAAAGCGCTGGGATACTGCCAGGCATTCTCCGAGAAGTATCCTGAGCACACTCTCTATCCGAATGTGCGCATGCTGACCGGTAACATCCTGATTCAGAACGAGGATGAGAGCCGCAAGCCTGAGGGTATTCTTGCCCTGCAGGATGCTGTGGAAGCCGGTCTTAAGACCGAGAAGGGCAAGAGCGTGGCAGCTAACGCTCTCTACATGCTGGCCTCCTATGGTCGCGAGATTGCGCTGGAGGGTGAAGATACCGCCGCTCAGACAACACGTGCGAAGGGCTATGTGACACGCTTCTGGAAGGAGGCTGACTACGAGGGCTGCGAGTATAGCCTGAAGATGGTCAACATCACCCTCAATGATGCCGTTGAGGTGGACAAGGCCACCTTCGACGAGGCTGTGAAGCATGCTCAGACAATTATTGCCCGTGAGGCCAACTACGGCCTTGCCAACGATAGTGTCAACACCGATATGGAGGCCACCATCAATGGTTATGCCTCTACCTACATCGATGGCTACAAGAAGTACAACAAGACTGACCTCAGCCTTGCAGAGCAGGTGAAGCACTTCAGCGAGTTCCCCGGCATTGCTAAGGAAGACAAGTACACCAACGCTATTCTGCGCATGGCGATGCTTTCCTCCATGAACCAGGCACACGCCAAGCTGGTGAAGGACAAGAAGAAGGACGAAGCCGCTAAGATGCAGCAGGAAATCAACAAGGAATTCCGCCGCATGACCAACGAGTACAAGCCGGCTGATCTCACCAACTACATCTGCGTGCAGGTGGGTAACTACGAGGTGGATTATGCTCGCATTCTCAACGACCAGAAGATGCGCAATGAGGAAGCCAACACCGCTCTTGCCTACTTCGAGCAGGCTATCAGCCGTGGTGGCGAGTACGCAGCCCAGGCTAAGCTGGGTAAGGCCAGCGCCCTCGGCCTGACCGATGATAGTGCCAAGAAGGCTGAGTCCGCTCAGCTCTTCGAGGAGCTGGCCTCCTCTCAGGACCAGGAAATCGCTGGCCCCGCTCTCTTCGGTATCACCAAGCTGCACATGGCCACCGGCAACTATGCTGAGGCTGTGAAGAGCGCCCGTCGCTTCGATGAGTCCGGTATTCGCGCCGGCCGCAAGGACATGCAGATGCTCTACGGTGAGGCTCTTGCCAAGAGCGGCGACCACGAGAATGCTCTGGTGTCCTACACCAACCTGTACCAGGATATGGGTAACATCACTTACTCCGCTCCCGCCTGTAAGGCTCTCATGGAGATTTACTGGACTCGCAACAACCCCAGCACCGGCGACCGCACGAACGGTACCTTTAAGCCGTCCGACCGCTGGCGCGCCTGGAACACTGCCCAGGTATACGTGAAGCGTATCCGTGAATCCAAGCTGGAGGCCAAGATGACCCCCGATGACCGCGATAAGTTCAACGAGGTGGTGACCCTGCTCAACCAGTATGCCTCCGATGCCGCCGTGCAGCGTGAGGATAAGGAGAACAAGGCCTTCCAGGCTCAGATTGGCAACCGCAAGAAGAAGTAACCTCTTAACACTTTGATTCAACACATGAAACTTCGCAATATTATTGTAGTGGGTCTCGCCGCGCTGGCCGGTTTTGCCGGTGCACAGCAGCCTGCCAAGCAGCAGGGTGTGGTGGCCATTGTGCAGGTGTCCGAAAAGGCTAGACCTACCAAGGTGCTGGTGAAAGGCGCCGCCGGCAAGGATGCCTTCATCTACTTTGACCGCAGCCGCGAGGAGGACGTGCAGCGTAAGACTACCGGCCTGAAGCTCTTCTTCCTGCAGACCCCGGCTGATATGGCCGAGGCCGAGCGTTCGCTCACGGCACGCGACCTCACGGCAGCCCGCACCCAGCTGGCAGCCGTGAAGGCCAAGTACAAGAACTACTTGGGGCTGGATCGCAACCCCTGCGAGCGTGCCGCTCTGCTGGAGCTGGAGTGCGCAGCCTCTCAGCTCGACTTTAACGGCCTCAAGACGCTGTATGCCACCTTCCCGCATGCGGATTGGCTGAGCCCTGAGGATAAAGGCACCTATCTGGCTGCCGGTATTCTGGCCAAGGGTACCACCGGTGGCACTCTTGCTGATGTGGAGAGCGAGGTGCAGAAGGTGATGGGTTCCGGTGTCGGTAAGACCATCAGCGGCTCCCGCTACGGCTGGATGAAGTACGCCATCGGCTACGCCACCGCTGCCTCTATTCCTGCCGCAGAAATCGAGGGCACCATCAGCGAGGCTAACGTGGCTGCCGCCAACAAGGCTATCGATGCCTATTGCCAGGCCGGTACCGCCTCCCACGGCTCCGAAATGGAGCTGCCCATCGATGCCATGACCCGCGCTCAGGCTCTGCTCTGGGCGATGCCGGGCGTGAAGGACTACGCCTCCAAGGCCGGGCAGATGGATCGTGGCAAGTGGGATGCTGCGCCTGCCAACTTCCGCGATGCTGTGGCGCTTGCCTACATGCTCAAGAATGTCTTTGGTGCTACCAATGCCACGATTGACGCTGCTGCCAAGCTGTACGTCAACCCGCAAGAGGGCAAATAATTGATTCAACTCGGGCGGAGGCGCACATTGCGGCGCTTCCGCCCGTTTTTTTTAACACCATATCCGCTACGATTATGCAAGACATGCTTGTGCGCCTCTATAACCTGCCGGACGGTGCGCCGCTGCGCGCTGCTGCGGCAGAGCAGGGTATCAATGTGCGCATCTGCAATCCCTTTGAGGCTCACATCCTCGAGGACTGGGTGGGGCGGCATTTCAGCGCCCGCTGGGTGAGCGAATGTCGCGTCGCTATGAGCCACCAGCCCATCGGCTGCATCATTGCTACCAGAGAGCACGAAATCATCGGCTTTGCCTGCTATGACGCCACGGCTCGCGGCTTTGTAGGCCCCATGGGGGTAAGCGAAGCCGCGCGCGGAAGCGGTGTGGGGCGCGTGTTGCTGGTGACCGCCCTGGAGCACATGCGTACCCTGGGGTACGGCTATGCCATCATCGGCGGCGTGGGGCCGGCGGACTTCTATGCACGCTGCGTAGGCGCCACGCCGATTGAGGATTCCGCACCGGGAATTTACGCGGATATCCTGCCAAATCCCCCGGCAAATGCCCAAAAGTGATATTTTTTTTCCGATTCCGAACACTTTACCTTGACAGCAGGCGAAAATCCTGCTAATTTCAGAGAGTAGCTTATCTTATTTCCTCCATGAAACGTTTTCTTCTCATTCCCTCGTTCGCCTTTGTGGCACTGAGCACCCTTACCTCATGCCAGAAGGAAGAAAAATCCGCGCTCGAGCTCACTCGTGAGCTGACAGCCGAGCTGCAGAAGGTAACTGACTATGTCAGTGCTGAGGCGGTGGCTCCGCGTATTGAAGTGCTCAACAAGCGCATGCAGGACGCCAGCGTACGTCCCTTTGCGCTCAATGAGACGGCTCTGACTCGCAGTGCTGCAGATGATGCTGAAGGCAGCGAGGGTGCTGCTTATGCCGAGGCTCTGGCTCAGCTTGCCACCGAAATCGGCCGCGTACAGGCCAGTACTCCTGTGGCAACGGCCGATGGTGATATTGACCGTGATAAGCTGGTGCTGGCTGTGGGCGCAGCCAATGGCTCCGAGGTGACGGCTCCGGCTGCTGACCGCAAGAAGGTCGGCCTGAAGTACATTCAGGATACGACCGGCACGCACGAGACTCCCGGCAACTTTGCTGAGTTCTACGGCTCTGAGAAGCTGCGCGAGGCTCTGGGCTACAAGGCCGACCCCACTACTGTTGAGGCCATGAAGTTTGACAGCGAGGAGGACGTGCCCGCTATTCCTGCTCCTGTTGAGGTGCCCGAGGAAGAGATGCCGGCTGACGAGCCCGCTGCCGATGACAGCGGCGACGAGCCCGCCACTACCGACGAGCCTTCTGTTGATGAGCCCTCCACTGATGAACCTGCCACCACAGACGAGCCCTCCACTGATGAGCCCGCAGCTGACGACAGCGGCTCCGATGACCACGACGTAGGTGATGCCGGTGATGACAGCTCCGATATCGGCGACATCTCCCTGGATCTTTAAGCTAAAGCGTCGCCTTCAGGAAGAATCTTGACCAACTGAGAGCCGCAACCACCTGCGAGGGTGATTGCGGCTTTCGCATACAAGCCTAGCTTTCTCTCACTGCGAATTTCCCATGCCCCGAATCCTTTTCACTTGCGCGTACAATGGCACCCCTTGGCACGGCTGGCAGAGCCAGGCCGGCGGTAATACGGTGCAGGATGTGATAGAAGCCGCCTGCGGCACGATTCTGCGGTCGCCGCTGCGTATCGCTGCATCGGGCCGTACGGATGCGGGCGTGCACGCCGAGGCTCAGTGTTTCCACGCGGATGTGCCGGAGAGCTGCCGCATGAGCCCCGATAACTGGCGTGCGGCGCTCAATGCGCACCTGCCCGGGAGCATTCGCATTATGAAAGCGGAGGCTGTGGAGGAGGATTTCCATGCGCGTTTCAGTGCGGTGGGCAAGGTGTATGAGTACTGCATCTGCACGGCGCCTGTGTTGAGTCCGTTTCTGGAGGGGCGCGCGTGGCATCGCCCCATGGGGGTGGATGCAGAGGCGTTGGCGGCAGCCCTCGCTGTGTATGAGGGGGAGCATGATTTTCGGCGTTTTGCGGCACGGCGCGGTAATGAGCCCGAGCCTCCGCCGGCGGATTATTACCTGCGCACTATTTACAGTGCCACGGTAGCGGAAGAGGGGGAGATGCTGCGCCTGCGCTTCCATGGCAATGGGTTCATGTACCGCATGGTGCGCCTGTTGGTGGGTACGGCGCACCAGGTAGCGGCAGGTAGGATGAGCCGTGATGCACTGGCTGCCATGCTGGCCGAGCCGCTGGGGGACAAGACTCGACACTGTGCACCGCCCGAGGGGCTGTACCTGAAACATGTCATCTACCCCGAGCGGGGGCGCTGAGTGCGCCGCCAGCGGTTAAGACGCAGTAGGCCTGTTTTGACAACTAAATGGGAGTTTATATACATTTACAATCTATAATTGACAAAGTACAAGTTTCGCGAGCTTTCGCTCGGATGTCTTAGCTACGCATACCCGCGGGCAACAGCCCGCCGAATGGGAAAGCCCCGCAACGCGGGGCGA
>JAUNRE010000087.1 GCA_030535795.1 Akkermansia sp. | reverse complement strand
ATTGCACCCGGGGCCGTGCTGATGCTCCTGCGTGGTGGCAGCGTGGTCGTGATTGCACCCGGGGCCGTGCTGGTGCTCCTCGGCCTTACTCAGCATCGAGGCGGCACAGAGAGAAAATGCGATTCCGAACAAATGGGACAGTTTCATTGCTGATTATAGAAAGGGTTAAGATATTGAAGTTTTGTTTGAGTTTCGAGAAGATTCACGAGGCAATCCAGATAGGCGATTTTACGCTCGTAGGCCAGGTGGCGCGCTTCCGCCAGCTCCAGCAGCTTAGTCTCACCCAGCGAGAAGAGCTGTTCCTGCCGCGCGGTTGCGGCCTCCAGCTCCATAAGGCGGGAGTACTCCGAGCGGCAATGCGTGAGCAGCAGCTTCTGCTGCGCCGCCAGAGCCTCCGCCTGTTGCTGCTGCTCGCGCCAGGTGCGCAGCACCTCCGCCTGCTTCAACTTGCGCTCGCCCGATGAAGCGGCGATGGCTTCGCGGTTCCGGTTCCAGAGCGGCAGCGTGAACTCCACCCCCAGGGCGCCCTTCTTCTTGTTGTCATCCACAGCAAAGAGGCCCGAGAGGCGCAGCTCGGGGAACTGCTTGCGAATCTCAGCGCGCAACTCATCCTCCGCAGCACCATAACCGGCCAGCTGAGCCTTAACCGCCGGAGCCGCCAACATGGCTTCCGGCGTGGGTGCACTGACGGCAGAAGGCACGCCATGCGGCAGACTGCCGGCCGGCATCAGCCCCGTGACCGAGGGATGCAAGCCCAGGGTTGTCACCAGCTCCTGTTGCTGGGTAAGCAGCTCGCGCTCCTGCTCCTGCAACTCTTTAATCGTAGCGTTCAGGCGTTCCGTGCCGGTCTGAAAATCGGCAAATGCCACCTCACCCAGCCCGTGCAGGCGCGTGATGCGCTGCTGCTCATCGCGCAGGGCCGCCAGGCGTTTCTTCATCAGTGCCAGCTTGGCTCGCCCTGCCTGCAGCTTATAACAAAGCGTATCCAAAGCGGTAAGGAACGCGCGCTCCTGTGCGCGCATGCTCCAGTAGTCCGCCTCGGTATACTGCTCCGCTATCTTCTTGCGCAGAGCCGGCAAGCCGGTGACCGGCAGAGCCAGGGAGGGCGCAAAGGAACGGTTCGTGATATTTTCCGCGAACACACGCTCCAGCTCCATGCCCATGCTCGGGTCTTCCCACAAGCCGGCGTATTCCGCCTTATCCTTGCTTTTGGCGTGAGTCAGGCGAGCCTTCAGCAGCTCGGGGTTCATCATCAGCCCGATGCGGTGCAGGTCATTGCGGCTCAGGCTCTTCTTCCCGCGGCACATATCGCGCGTCATCTGCTGCCAGCTTGCAACATCTGCCCGCAGGTCAATGGGTTGAGGGGCATACTGCGCACACCCTACCAGCAACAGTGCAGCCAGCGCCCCGGCATAAATACTTGTTTTCATTGTAATATCGGTAAAATAAAAATAGATTGAATAGAAAAACTTACATGCAGCAGCCGCACAGCGCAACTGCTACTTCACGACTCAACGTCATCGGAAGCTTCAAATCAGCAATGGCAGGCCTAGCACATCCGGTGGCCCCCAGCGGCGGCTCATGCAAAGCCGGCTCCTCACCCACACATCATCACAACGCGCAAAGCGAAGAACAGCGGGCAGCTCGGCAGCTTCCGCCTGACACACCGGGTACACCGGCACGGGAACCTGTGTCTTAACCGCCTGTATCTGGTAATCTTCATGCAGGCAGTTGTGCTCTTTCGGCACATCGTGCCCGTGCTCACAATGCGAGCAATAGGTCACAGCCGTGTGCGTGATGCGCTCACAATCGCACACCCGCAAAAAAGACCCGCACGCCACTGCCGGCATCACCAGCAGCACTACTAACAGCCACAACACTGTCCTGACGTGCGCCATCCAGCCTTATTCTACAATATCTGAATCAATTGTCAATATCTCCGCCGTTATTTTTTCGCGCCACGCGCCCTTTTTGCTTGCTTTAGAGTAAACTCTAGGCTAGAATAGCATCGTTATGAACAGACTCGCAGGAAAAACTGCTATTGTGACAGGCGCCGGTCGCGGTATCGGCAATGCGGTAGCCCGCCGATTTGCTGAGGAGGGTGCCAAGGTCGTGCTCATCTCCCGCAACCCCGCCTCCTGCGGCGCTGCGGCCGATGCCATCAACGCCGAATTCCCCGACAGCTGCAAGGCCTTCCCCTGCGATGTGGCCGATGCCGCTGCCGTCGAAGCCTGCGTAAAGGACATTCTGGCTGAGTACCCCACCGTGGACATTCTCGTCAACAACGCCGGCATCACCAAGGACGGCCTGCTCATGCGCATGAAGGAGAGCGACTGGGATGCCGTGATTGCCACCAACCTCAAGAGCGTCTACCTCTTTGTGAAAGCCCTGCAGCGCACCCTCATGAAGAGCCCCGCAGGCCGCATCATCAACATGGCTTCCGTAGTGGGCCTCACCGGCAACCTCGGCCAGGCCAATTATGCCGCCTCCAAGGCCGGCGTCATCGGCTTCACCAAATCCATCGCCCAGGAGCTCGCAAGCCGCAAAGTCACCTGCAACGCCATCGCTCCCGGCTTCATCGCCACCGATATGACCGATGCCATCCCCGAGGCCGCCAAGGAGGCTATCATCTCCCGCATCCCCATGAAAGACCTCGGCAAGCCGGAGGATATCGCCAACTGCGCCCTCTTCCTCGCCAGCGATGAATCCCGCTACATGACCGGCCAGGTGCTGGTATGCGACGGCGGCATGGTGATGTAAGATTGACAATCTACAGTTTACAATTTACAAAGTTCAAGAAGTTCGGCGGTGCTATGCACCGCCGGGCTTTTTCATAAAGCCCCGCCTTGGCGGGGCGAAAGTATAGTAGCCCAGGGCAAGCCACGCAGTGGCGCGGCCCTGGGATGCATGAAACAAGAAAATCAGAGTCCGACGAAGCGAAGCTGAGGAGGCCGACAGCAGTGCAGTCATCATTTTCAGCCACCGCGCATTCCCATCGGCTGTCGCCGCCGTTCCACGGGGCTCTCTTCTATTTTTCTCGGTTAGCAGGGGTTACACTCGCTAACGCTCGTTCACCACCTGCCTATCATCTGTCGCCCTCAACCGGGCTCTCGATTGAGGCTCGCTAACCGCTCGCTTGCCCTGGGCTATTGTACTTTCGCCCCGCCGGTTGGCGGGGCTGGTTATATCGCCCATGCAGGCGGTTATATTCAGGCGCCGCCCGAGTGATATCATGTTGGCTGCGCCAACACGGTTATATCGCCGCAGCCCAGCTGCGGCGGTGGAATAAGCAGCGGGCGACAGCCCGCCGAACTTCCAACTCGTAACTCGAAATTCGCAACCCGAAACTTTCCTTCCTCATTGTTCCAACGCGTAGGGCAAAGTTTATTCTTGCGGGGGCGAGGGGAATCAGGTAGAATGGCTTGCGTGAGTTACCAGGTTTTTGCCAGAAAGTACCGACCGCGCACCTTCAAGGATGTGCTGGGGCAGGATCATGTTGTGCGCACGCTGTGCAATGCGATTGAGCAGCAGAGACTGGCGCATGCGTATCTCTTTGTCGGCCCGCGAGGTACGGGCAAGACCTCCACGGCGCGCATTTTTGCCAAAGCGCTCAACTGTACCAACGGACCGAAGGTGGATTTTGACCCGGATGAGGATGTGTGCCTGGAAATTGCCGAAGGTCGCAGTCTGGATGTGCAGGAAATCGACGGTGCATCGAACCGCGGTATCGACAACATACGCGACCTGCGCGACAACGTGCAGTTTGCGCCCACGCGCGGCAAATACCGCATCATCTACATTGACGAGGTGCACATGCTCACCAAGGAATCCTTCAACGCGCTGCTGAAAACGCTTGAGGAACCGCCGGCGCATGTGATGTTCATCTTTGCCACGACGGAGCCGCACAAGATATTGCCGACGATTCTGTCGCGCTGCCAGCGCTTTGACCTGCGCCCCATACCGGCCGACACCATTGCCAACCACCTGGTAAACATCGCCGCCAATGAAGGCGTGAAGCTGGAGCAGGACGCGGCCTACGCCATTGCCACCGTGGCAGATGGCGGCATGCGCGACGCGCAGTCCATGCTCGACCAGCTGGTATCCTTCTGCGGCAACCACATCACCGAGCAGAACGTAAACGACATATTCGGCGTCACCAGCCGCGAGACCGTAGCCAAGGCGCTGGCATACCTGCTGGACCGCCAGCTGCCGAGCCTGCTACACCTGGTGCATGAGCTGGCCGAAGCCGGTCGCGACATGGGGCAGTTGCTCTCGGAGCTGATGGGAGCCGTGCGCGAGCTGCTCATTGCCAAAGTAGCCCCGCAGGAAGCCCATAGCACGCTGCCCGAGCAGTGGCGAGCCACCCTGGCCGAGCTGCTGGAGCGCACGCCGACCGACAAAATCATCCGTCTCATGGAAGTGCTCTCGCATGCCGAAGAACAAATGCGCTGGAGCACCAACAAGCGCCTTTACCTCGAGATGGGGCTCATTCAGGCCGTGCACTCACTGGCAGAGGCCAATATCAGCGACATCATCCGCGCGCTCAACGGCGCCCCCCTGCCCGAGACACCCATCGCCACCGTTCCCCTGCCGGCTGTAGCTATGCCCGGCAGCACTGCGGCAGCCCCCGCCCCGGCGCCGGCACCCGTACAGACAGCCCCGGCACCGGCTCCTGTAGCGGCACCGCCCGAGCCACCGGCAGCGGTGCAGCAAGCCCCCGTGGCCATGCCTGCCGGGTTGGAGCCCATTGATGACGCGCCGCCTCTTTTCGACGACATGCCCCCGGCCGATGTGTGCGAACCGGCGGATCACCCGCTCAGCGCGACAGAGTGGGACGCCGTGCTGGCAGCCGTGCGTGAAAAATCGCCCATTTCCGGAGGTAATATCGGCAACACCCTCTTTATCAGCGATGAGGAAGGCCTGGCCACCATCGCCATACACCCGGATGACATGAGCACGCGCGATGCTCTGCTGAGCGAAGCCCTCAGCGAGCTTATCAGCACCGCAGCGCAGGACATCTGCGGCCACGGGCTGCGCCTGCGCATCGTGAGCGATGCCAGTGTCGCCCCGCCCCAGGCAGAGGAAATCCTGCCGCCCATCAATTACGAAGAGCTCTCCCCGGCTCCCAAGCCCAAGCCCAAGGAGCAGGCTGCCCCCGCCCCCAAACAGGAACAACCCGCGGCCCCGACCAGCCTGAAACCCACCGATGAGGAATTCTACAACGACCCCCTCATCGAACAGGCTCTCGAGGTCTTCCACGCCACTCTCATTAAAAACTAACACACCGATAACAGACACAGCATGAACCTCCAGAAACTCATGAAGCAGGCTCAGGCCATGCAGGCAAACATGGCCAATGCACAGGCGCGCCTTGCCGAAAAAAGCTTCACAGCCGAAGCCGCAGGCGGCAAAATCAAAGTAACAGCCAATGGCGTCGGCATGGTGACCGACCTGAAGATAGACGCCGCCGTTGTCGACCCCGACGATGCGGAATTCCTCTCCAGCCTGGTGCTCAAAGCCGTGCAGGACGCCCTGAACGGCTCCAAGGAACTTGCCGACGCAGAAATGCGCAAAGTCACCGGCGGTCTGGGCTTCCCCATGTAACTCCACCTGCATTCGCCCCATGTTGTACCGCATTGCAGCCTCCCTGCTGCTGAGCCCCCTCCCCCTGGTGGCAGCCACCATCGAGGTAGGCAAATTCAACGCCAAAATTGTGCCGGAGCGCGTTTCCGTGCTTGTGCTGCCCGACCGCGGCACCCTGACGGACCTGGTAAAGCCCGAGGGACGCCTGGAGGCCGGCACCGTCATTGCCGTGCTCAATAAACAGCGCACCCAAGAGGCACGCGAGGACATGGAGCTGCAGATTGCGCGCGAGCGCATGAACAAGAAAGACGAGGTGCAGAAGCTGCGCAACCAGCGCCGCAAAGTGCAGTTCTACAACTCACTCTCCCCCTCGGAGCGCCGCTTCAACACCGATTTCTCGCCGGAGGAAACACCGACCAAGACAACCCTGCAAGACATCGACGAGCGCATAGCCCTGCTGGAAAAAGAGCTGGCCACCATGGAGCGCCGCAAGCGCAGCGAGTTCGCCATCAAGCACGACCCGCTCACCCTGCGCATGCCGTTCGCCGGCCGCCTGCAATACAACATCACCCTGCCGGAAGATCTCAGCAAGCCTTTCGAATTCTCGGAAAACGTGCGCAGCTTTGCCACCGTTTGCGATGACTCGACCTTCTACATCACCATCAACGTCAGCGAGAGCAACCTCTCCCTGCTCGATGAGAAAAAGTTCGGCATCACCGTCAAACTCCCCGGCGACAAAGTACTGCGCGGCACCTATTCCCACCGCCGAGTGGAAAGAGCCCACAACGGCAACGACATGCTCGTCTACTTCTTCCGCCTGCCGGAGGAAGACAACGCCACCGCCTACGACATACTGGGCAGCAACACCATGGCCGAGCTCACCTACGACACCGGGGATGACGTGCTGCACGTCAACAAGGCCGAACTCATAGCCGACCCGCGAGCCGCCGAATGCGAAAACTGGGAGCAGCTCATCAACCTGCTCCACCCGGGCTACAGCATCCTGCTCATCGGGCAGCGCGATATTGTGCTCACCCCCGTCAAATCGAACTGACCCCCACCTCGGTATATGGAATTGGTGTGCGAAAACATCAGCTACGGTTACACACGTAAAGCGCCTGTCATCAGCAACTTTTCGTACGTATTCCCTACCGGCATCACCGTGTTGAAAGGCTACTCCGGCTCCGGCAAGACCACCCTGCTCAAGCTGCTGGCCGGCTACCTGAAGGTCAACCGCGGGCGCATCATCACCCCCACCGGCCGCAGCGTCACCAGCCGCCGCTACCACCGCCAGGATGTCGCCTACATGTTCCAGGGCATCAACCTGCTGCCCCTCATGAGCGTGGAACGCAACCTGCGTCTGGCTGCGGAAATGGCCGTGCTACCGGGCAAGCTGTGGAAACCCCGTGCCGAAGAGCTGCTCACCGACCTCGGGCTGCAGGAGCTCCGCCGCCGCCGTGCCGACAAGCTCTCCGGCGGGCAGGCACAGCGCGCAGCCCTGGCGCGCACCCTCATGAAGGATGCGCCCACCGTCCTGCTCGATGAGCCCACCTCAGGCCTGGACGACACCAACACCGACATCATTAAGAAACTCGTGCTCAAGGATGCCTCGCGGCGCATCTGCATCATCAGCACTCACGACAGCCGCTTGCTCGAACTGGCAGATGAAATCATTGATTTTGACCATCCTGTATCTCGCTAAGGATACGGTACACCGCTGGTTTGCGCGCATCTCTAGCCCGCTGGCTCGTGTGCTTGTCGTGTTCTTCCTGAGCCTCAGTGCCCTGAGCGCCCTGGGCAGCTACGCCATCTCAGCCAAACTCGTCAAAAACAAAATCATCCGCCAAGGTGGCGACCTAGTGTCCGCCACCATGACCCACAACCCGGATATCCCCTCCGCCTTCCCCACGGAAAAACAAGTGGCCGACCTGCTGAATGCCGACTCATACGCCCTGTCCATTATCGGCTTTGCACGCACGGAAGAACGCAGAACACTCACCGTCTACACCTACGACTTCTGCCGCAGCGGCCAGATGCAGCAAATACTTGGCGCCACTAACGTCCCCATCGTGCTGGCCTCCGAGGAAAGCGACTTCACCCCCGGCCCCACCTCACTTACCATCAACAACATCAGGCTCGACGCCCAGGTGCGGCACATGCCCCCGGAGCACCCTATCATGCGCCTTGTGGGCGATGCCGCCGTTATCATCTCCGTGGATAATCTGCCACCGGCACTCACCCCCAAAACAGCCACACTGAGCACCATCCTGCGCGTGCGCAACCTCGAAAGCTCGGCCGATATCACCCGGCTGGAGCAATACCTGCGCACCTTCATGCGGTTGGAGGGCCGACACGGCGGCGTCATTTCCGCCTCGCGCCTGCTGTCCGAAATGGATGACGCCCTGAGCAAGCAAATGCAGTGCCGAGCCGCTTTCTGCCTGGGTATCAGCGGCATTGTGGGTATTTTGCTGACAGCCCTGGCCGGCATGGAATACCGCCAGAACGAGTACATCTACACCCTCATGAAGAGCTTTGGCATTCGCCCGCTCCTGCTGGTGGGTGCCTTCATCGTGGAGAATCTCATCATCGTCGGCGCCTCCTTTGCCGCAGCGCTGGCCGCTTTCATGCACTTCCAGCGCCCCATCGTCACGCAGATTCTGCGCCTGGGCAACTACAGCCTCACCTTGCAGGAAATCCTGCCCGAGATTCAGCTTATCTGCTACACCCTGCTCGGCTGCATTCTCGTCTCCTCCCTGCCCATTATTGCAGCCGCCAACAGAGACATCGGCCGCGTTCTCAAATAATCTCTGACAGCATGTCACAAGTAACACACTTTCTGCTTGCTTTCAGAGAATATTTTGCTATAACTCAGGATGTCGTTACGCTTGGCGCCATTATCCGCCCCGTAACTGAAAAATCTTAACACCAATCAACATTACATATTATGGATATTCAAGTTGCTGTCCTTTGCGACTACGCCGCCGATTATCAGGGCAAGCTCTGCGTGCAGGGCGCCTTCGATACGCTCTTCGCCCGCCAGTTCCCCGTCATCCACCCCGCCTGCGCTCTGGCTCTGCGCCTCTGCTTCGAGAGCGAGGACGCCGGTGACCACAAGCTCGGCATCTCCATCACTAACGAAGACGGCATTGCTCTCGACAAGGAGCGCATGCCCATCGTAGGCGACCTGAAGGTGGCTCTTCCCGAGGGCGTATCCTTCTTCACCCGCAACCTCATCATGAACTTCCAGGGCCTTAAGTTCGAGAAGGACGGCGTCTACTCCGTGGATGTAACCCTCGACGGCGAGCTCGTTTCCCGCACCCCCATCCGCCTCGTGAAGGTGGACGGCCAGCAGGGCTAACACTCTTCTCAAACACCACTCTATCTCTCAGAAAGACCGGTTGCCCCGCGCAACCGGTCTTTTTTCGCAAAAAATAAAAAAATCTACGGATTTAGCTTGACAAGGCGTCAAAAGAGGCGTATACTGCCGCCGTTCCAAGCAACATAGGGCTATGGTGTAATTGGCAACACATCGGTTTCTGGCAC
>JAUNRE010000086.1 GCA_030535795.1 Akkermansia sp. | reverse complement strand
GTATGCGTAGCTAAGACAACCGCTTGTGCCCGCGCCTTAAAGCGCGGGCAGTAACCGAAGCTAAGCTCTGCCACCCTGACGGCGACCATAAGCCCGCCAAGGCCGACGGAGAGCAGCGGATGGCGCACAGGGGACGTCACCTTCGTTGCGCGGCATGCGTTTTCCTGCGTTTTCCTGCAACTTTCCGCTTGTGTTCATGGCGAAAAACTGGTACTCTTTAGGGAGAGTAACACATTACCCCCATTCTGCCATGAAAGCCCACCAGCCCATTGCCGCCGCCTTGTCACTGCTCACCCTCAGCAGTGCCGTTTCCGCGCAGGAAAATGCACCGAGCGCCGCCACCGAAGTGGCAGCCACTTACCCCGCGCCCAGCATCGAGAACCGCTACTATTACGAGCTGGAGCCCGGGAGTGAGTTTCATGTACAATTTTGTGTACCGATGGTGAAGCCGGAGATGGTAGGCAAGCCGGTGGAAGCGGGGTGGTACCATACCTCGATACCGGATTGCAGCACCGCCACCTGGGTGAGCACTTCAATGATGCGCATAGTTATCAGCAAACCGCTGCCGCCCTTGCAAATCCTGCACATCGAGGTACCCGCCGGGCTGAAAGGGCTGAAGGGCGAAATTCTGCCCGGGCGCAAGACAGCATTCCCCACCAGCAAATTCAGCATCCTGCTCTGCGACACTAACTCAGACGGCGTCACCTTCCTGTGCGCGAAAAATGAAAACAGCATCAATGAGCTGCAAGCACGCCTGCCACAGCTCTGCTACAGGGTCGACGGCAAGAGCTACCCGCTGCAACTCAAACCGGTGCGCGTGAGCGATGCTCTGGCTAACTGGCAAGAGTTCTGCACCGGCATATACAGATATGCCGTGCGGGAAGAGTACGAAAAGCGCCCGGCAGATGAGGTGGTGCCCAACATTTGGATGGTGGATTTCCCCGGCTATTCTCCCACGGGTGACAAGGTAGAGATGCTGCTGCCCCAAGCGGAATGGCATTATAGCAAGAACTGCTACTGCGACCATGTTTTCTATAGTTACACCCCGCCCCGGCACGACTACGAGCTGAGCTCCGACTGCCGGCAGCGCGGCAGCTATGTGGTGAAGCTGCACCTCAAAATGCCTGCCGCGGCATCCGATGCCGCCACCCTCATCAAGAGCCTGCACTGGAGCATCAGCCCCAACAACAAGAGCAACGCCCCGAGTGTGCTGCTGGTGTGGCAGGATGGCGCTCTGCGCGCCCGGTCGGACGGGAAGAATATCGTGCTCACTCCCACTGAAATAACCACCGAGGAACTACAGCTCATAGGTGGTGAGGTGCGCCATGGCATCAAAACGCTGACGCTGGAAGCCGAAACCGACGGCGAGGAGTTTCACCTGCACTGCTGGGGCAATTACCCCACTATCAGCACCCCCGCCAAGAGCAGAACAGACACGGAAAGCAGTACCACCCTGCAACCGAAAAGCCCCTACATTTATACCGATGTGGCAGCCAGCCACCTGCAACTGCGCGGCAGTACCACCCTGCGCTGCCGCTACGGCTACCTGCTGGGCGGCAAGGCTCGTGTATGGAAGCTCAACAGCTCCCCCGATGAAGCCGTGCGCCTGCTGCACGCCTATGGTCTGCGCTACAAACAGGGTCATTATCTATACAAGGATGACTATTCGGATCGCAAGGAAGAGGAACGCAAAGCCGCCGGCCTGAAAGATGACAATCTGCCCGACAACCGAGTCGATACCACCGCCCTGCCCGGCGTGATAGCCACCGCCGAGCGCCCCCTGCAACCGGGCGAACAAAACAATCTGAGCCTGCCGCTGGCCGAGTTGTTCCCCGGGCAGCCTGTAGGCGGGCTGTACTTTGTGGAGGTGGAGGGCGAGCCGATGCGCTACAGCCCAACCCCGGCCATCAACCAGGGGCTCGTGCAGGTGACCGACCTGGGGCTGCTGTGGAAAACCAACGGGCGCCACATCTTCGCCCGCGCCTACAGCCTGAGCACCGCACAGGACGTGCCGACCGGCACACTGCGTTTCTTCGACAAAGCCGGGCAACAGCTGGGCGAGCTACCCGTGGCCAACGGGCTGGCAGAGGGCAGCTTCCCCATCGCCACCCGCTACCTGCAACTCGTCACCGCCGATGATTGCGTCACCCTGCAACACGACCCGCGCCGCATCGAGCAATGGAACAACGAAAGCTGGCGCAACGTCCGCCTGACGGAGCTCGGTATCTGCCCCGGCGATATTCCTACGCCGCTCTTCTTCACCTTCAGCGATCGCAACCTCTACCGCCCGGGCGAGACAGCCCATGTGAAAGGCATCGTGCGCCGCGTGCTGCACAACGAGCTCAGCACCCCCGAGCTCGCCACCGCCACAGCCAAGGTGTACCTCGATTACAAGCAAGTAGCCGAGGTGCCTGTCCGGCTCGGTGAGGACGGTACTTTCTCGCTCGATGTCCCCATGCAGGGCGTCGGCAATCATCGGGTTGAGATTGAGATGGCATTCAAGGGCGATGCCGACAACACCTCGCCCGATGCCGCCATCCTGGCCGCTAACCCCGCCCTCGAGGAATACCTCTCCCTGAGTCGCAAATGCACCATTTACCTCACCTGCAAGGAGTTCCGCCGCAATGAGTTTGAGGTCAGCAGCAAGTTGGAGATACAGCCCGGCGCCCGCAGCGTACGGCTCTCAGCCACGGCTACCAACTTCACCACCACCCCCGTGGCCCATGGCAAGGTGAATTGGCGCCTGCATACCGAGTCCTGCAATTTCTACCCGGAACAGGAAGAGTGGGCTGACTTCCGATTCGGCGATTTCCGCGAACGCCCGTGGGAATACTACTATGCCCGCTATGGCAGCAGGAACCTGTACCAAGATGAAACCACCGACACCGGCGAAGGCGCCCTCGATGCACAGGGACAAGGCAGCTACACCTTCACCCTCACGGATGATGAGTTCCCCCGCCTGCGCCGCCTGACAGCCACCACTACCGTGACCAACGGCAACGAACAGAGCATCCGCAGTGTACAGAAATCCACCCTGCACCCGGCTGACGTCTACGCCGGCATACGCCCGCAGGTGACACTCGCCAAAGTGGGCGGCACCCTGCCGGTGGAGCTGGTGGCCGTGAAACCCGACGGCTCCGCCTGGGACGGTGCCCCGCTGTCCGCTACGGTTGAAGTACGGCGCACCGTGTTCCACCCCTACCGCTATGGCAGCAGCCGCAGCTACTCCGTGCGCAACAGCGAGGAAACAACCACCACCCGAACCATCCCCGTCAGCCTGACCGGCACCCCCGCCAAGGTGGAAATACCCGTTGAAAGCGCCGGGCAATACGAGGTGCTGGTGAGCGGCACCGATGCACAGGGACGCAAGTTCTGCAGCGCCACACGCCACTATGTGTGGGGCGACGATGTGAGCCCCTGGGAATACCTGGACGACCAGGAGCTTGCCCTCGTGCCCGACAAACCGGTCTACCGCCCCGGCGAGACGGCTCAAGTGCTGGTGCAAACCCCGGTGGATGCCGAGCTGCTCGTCACGCTGGAGCGCGAGGGCGTGCTGCGCCACTTCCGCCGCAGTGTCACGGTGGATAACCCCGTGATAGAGGTACCCATCGAGGCCGGCGATGCCCCCATCGTGTACCTGAGCGTGAGCCTGGTGCAGAGCGATGAGCGCCGCGGCAGCGACGGCAAACCGCAGATTAAGCTCGCCACCTGCCCCCTGAATGTGGAACCGGTGGACAAGAAGCTCAGCATCCGACTGGAAGCCCCGCAGCAAGCCCTGCTGCCCGGCGAGCCCTGCACGGTGAGCGGCTGCATCACCGATGCCGCCGGCAACCCCGTGCCCAATGCCGATGTAACCCTCTACGCCGAGGATGAAGGCACCCTGCAAGTCATGGGCTACGACATGCCCGACCCCCTGAGCTTCTTCTACAATGAGGAAGGTCGCGGCCACCACATGGACAACTACTCCGGCCATGGGTACCTGGTGGGTGAAAACCTCAAGAAGCGCTATCTGGGTAACAAGGGCGTCTTTATCGGCGGCGGCGGCGACATGGATGAAGCGGACGAAGTGAGCGACAGCGCAGCCCAGGCCATGCGGCGCAACTTCAACCCCTGCGCCCTGTGGCTGGCAAGCGTGCGCACCGATGCACAGGGGCGCTTCACCACCACCTACGCCAACCCCGACACCCTGACACGCTACCGCCTGATGGCCGTGGCCGGAGCGGGGAACAAGTTCGGCACCGGGCAGAGCAGCTACCATGTGAACAAGCCCGTCATGCTGGAGCCCGTAGCCCCCATGAGCGCCGCCGAGGGCGATGAGCTGGTACTGCCCGTCACGGTGAGCATGCTGCCCGACCAGCTGCCCGCCGGCAGCCCCGCCGACCTCACCTGGCAGGTGAGCCTCAGCGGGCAGAACGCCACCATTGCGCAGCCGACTCAAAGCGTGACGCTCAGCGGTAACAGCCCCGTCACCCTCCACTTCCCCATCAAGGTACAAAGCGCCGCCCCCACGCAGCTGCAATGGCGTGTACAAGCCGCCGATGCCGCGCCCGACAGCAAGCTGGCCCGCGTGAAGGATGCCGTGGAGCTGAGCTTCGAGGCCATACCGCCCACCCCGCACCTGCGGGAGTATGTGTGGGCAGAGCTCAGGAACGGCAGCAGCGCCCACATAGGCGATTGGGTCAAGACCCCCTACCGCCCGAACAGCCCCGTGCGGCTCACTATGTCCACCTCACCCCTGGCCGGGCTGGGCTACCCCATGCAGTACCTCTTCACCTACCCCTACGGCTGCACCGAGCAGCTGAGTTCCACCGTGCTGCCCTGGATACTGCGCGAGGATTTGGTGCGCACCCTGGGTGTGGCATTCCCGACCGACAAGAACACGGCCGGCGTCATAGCCGAGGTGAAAAAGAAGCTCCTTTCACGCCGCCTTGCCCCGGGGCAGTTCAGCTATTGGGACAGCGGGGAAGCCTGTGAGTTCTCCCCCTACGCCGTCATGGTGCTGCACCTGATGGGTGAACGCATGGGCAGCGACATCAATGCCCTGCGCCAGCAACTGAAGAACGGGTTGGGCAACTGCTACCTCACCCTCATCTGCCTCTCGGCCATCAACAAGCTCCAACCGGCTGACCTGGACGCCGTGCTCAACCGCGAGGGTAAGAACATCTCTCAGCTCGCGTCGGAACAGCATTGGGTACTGGCCATCTGCGCCGCTCAGCTCAACCACCACCGTGCCGGTGAGCTCAGGCAGCTGGCCGAGCGTCGCACGCCCCCGCGCTACAGCCCCCATGCCCTGCCACCGGTCGAGGCGCTCCGGGCTCTCTACACCATCGGCTCCCATGCGCCGCAGAGCACCGTCACGGAACAAGTCCTGCGCGACTACCTGCAGCGCAGCGCCGGCCAGTACTCCACCTGGCACAATGCCTGGCTCGTCATCAGTGTCTACCTTTACAGCAAAAATGCGGACATCGGCGCCCGAAAGGCTCAGGTGAACGGCACGGCCATCACCAGCGCCTCTCCCCTGCATATCAATACCACAACCGGCAGGCAGCTGCACTGGTATGCCACCGGCGACCCTGTCTATGTCACCGGCTTCGCCGAGGGCTACCTCATCCGCAAGCAGCAGGAGCAAGCTATCAACAAGGGCTTCGATGTGCAGCGCCGCTACGAGCAGTTGCAGCCGGACGGTACATGGAAACCCACCGCCACGTTCCGCGTGGGCGACATCGTGCGCATCACCGTTACGGCACAGGCAAGCTCCGCGACCGGAAATCTGCGTTACCTCGCCATAGAAGACCGCCTGCCCGCCACCTTCGAGGCCGTTGACCCCGAGCTGACGAGCCAGGCACTGCCCGAGGGCATCAACACTGAGACGCTGCACAGCTGGTACAGCTTCTCCGCCTCCGTGGACAACCGCGAGTTCCTGAAAGACCGCGTGCGCGTCTTTGCATCCCACCTGTGGAACACGCGCAAACTCGAGTTCAGCTACGTTGCCCGCGTGGTGCGCAGCGGCAAGGTAACGGCTCCCGCCGCCAAGGCGGAGCTGATGTACCGCCCCGAGCAGTACGGCCTGAGCATCCCCCATCATTTCGAGGTAACCCCCAGGTAACGGCACGGCCGAAGCGGAATCAACGGAAAGGGTAAGCATGCGCCCGCTCGGTCGGTCACTGGTCATCAGCAGCGCAGTTGCCACAGCAACGGCGGCAGCAGCGCTGTATTACCTGCTTCCCTTCTGCGTAGAGCCGCCGGATATTTCCCCACCGCCCGACAGCGCGGTGTACGACCGCCACGGTGAGCTGATGGGCTATATAGCCGGGGCGGATGGCTACCGCTGCCAGCCGCTGC
Source organism: Akkermansia sp. (assembly GCA_030535795.1). GTDB lineage: Bacteria > Verrucomicrobiota > Verrucomicrobiia > Verrucomicrobiales > Akkermansiaceae > Akkermansia. Next base: position 2,791 of record JAUNRE010000086.1, on the reverse strand, counting down.
ATGAGCTGCCGCAGGAATTGGCGCGTGCTCTGATCATAGCGGAGGACAAGCGCTTTTACCAACACGGCGGGGTGGATGCCGCTGCACTGCTGCGCGCCCTGTGGCAGCAGGTGAGCGGCAGCGGCAAAAGCGGCGCCAGCACCATCTCCATGCAAGTCGTCAAAATGTATTCCCCGCCGGCGCCGCGCACCCGGCGCACCAAGCTCAGAGAAATGTTGCAGGCACGGCGGCTGGAGATGCGCCACAGCAAGCATGAACTACTGCTGGCCTACCTGAACCGAGCCGAATTCAGCAACCTGTGCCGCGGCGCCGAAAGCGCGGCGCGTTACTACTTCGGCAAGGAAGCTGCAAGCCTGAGCACGCCCGAAGCCGCACTGCTGGCGGCGCTGGTAAAAGCGCCCACCCGCTTAAACCCGCTGCGCCACCCGCAAGCAGCACGCGCCCGGCGGGATTACCTGTTGCGCCGCATGGGGGAAAAAACCACGGCTCCGCTGAGTGTAGCGCCGCATTCCGTGTCCGCCCCGGCAATGGCAAGCGGACGTCCCGGGCGCCTGACGCTCGATGCCGCCTTGCAACAACGAATCGCCGCCATTGCCCGCGATGAAGTGGAGGCACTGCACAAGCTCAATGTGTCGCAGGCAGCAGTCGTGGTGGCGGACAACCGCAGCGGCGAGGTACTGGCAGCCCTGCCCGCTGCCGACCCCGACAGCCCGCGCGGCGGCGCGCTGGATGGTACCGCCACCCCGCGCTCAGCCGGCAGCACGCTCAAACCCCTCGTCTACCTCATGGCTTTCAGCCACGGCGCCTGGCCCGGCACGGTAATGGCCGACGTACCGACGCTCTACAGCAGTGCAACAGGCATCCAGGCACCGCGCAACTACAACGAGCGCTACCTGGGGCCTGTCAGCATACGCCGCGCGCTGGCCTGCTCGCAGAACATACCGGCCATGGAAGCGCTGGAGCGCTTCGGCGGCACGCACCAATTCCTCGCCCTGCTGCGCCGCCTGGGCTTCGAGGTGCAGGGCGAGCCCCACGAATACGGGCTGGGGCTGGCCATCGGGAATGCCCATGTCACCCTCTGTGAGCTGGTGGCGGCCTACAGCACCCTGGCACGCAACGGCACCCGCCTTCCCCTGCAATTCCACCTGCCCCTGCATGCCGCACAGCCGGAGCCCCTGCTGCCCGCGCAACACTGCTACCGCATATCGCACATACTGGCCGACCGCAACGCCCGCGCCACCACCTTCGGCCCGGCACCGGCTCTCAGTTTCCCCTACTCTGTGGCGGCCAAGACCGGCACCTCGTCCAACTACCGCGACAACTGGTGCGTGGGTTACACCGCAGAATACACCGTAGGGGTGTGGGTGGGCAACTTCGATAACTCGCCCATGCACAACATATCCGGCGTCAGCGGCGCCGGCCCTATCTTTCACCGCGTCATGGCTCTGATGCACGAAACCACACCGGCCACGTTCCCCGAGCGCCCCAAGGGGGTGCAGGAGGTACAAATTGACGCCCGCACCGGCACCCTCGCCACAGCCGACACCCCGCCCGATTGCCGAGTAACCGAGCTCGCCACCGAGGCCGACATGGCAGCCATGCCGCAGGCCCAGTACGATAACCGGGGACGGGCTGTGCTCAATGCCCGTTACGCCGAATGGTTCGCCTCAGCCGGGCTCGGGCACCTCTACACCCTCGCGCCCGATACCGACACCGGGCGCCCCCGGGCCATCCTTATTCCCTCCCACGGCACCACAATCACACTCGACCCCACCCTGCCGAACAACGGTAGCCTGCTCGAACTGAAAAGCACCCTGCCGGCCGGTACCACTACCTGGCGTTGCAACAGCCTGCGTCTCCGACAACGCGGCAACACATGGTATGCCGAACTCCGCCCCGGTACCCATACCCTCCACGCCTCAGCCCCGCCTAATCTCCACGCCAAAGCAACTTTCCACGTGGAAACATTGTGATTTACAATCTACAATTTACGAAGTAGAAAGTCAGGCGAGCGAAGCGAGCCTAGCCTCTTACATTGTAGATTGTAAATTTATAAATCCTCACCCGGCGCACATTTCTTTGCGCAGAGCCTCCACATCCAGCCCCAGGTATGCGCCCAGAGCGAAGCCGAACTCCAGTGCGGCGCCGGGGCCACGCCCGGTCACAATGTTGCCATCCGTTACGGCGGGAGTATCCGCTATGGAAGCCGCGCTCTTTATGTCGTTGGTTACAGCATCGGCCGGGTAACAGGTAATGCGGCGCTCGCTCAGCACCCCCGCAGCCTCCAGCGCGATAGGCGCAGCGCAAATGGCCGCTACCAGCTTGCCCGCAGCATGCATATCACGCACCATCTTCAGCACCGCCGGGGTATCACGCAACAGCCAGCTGGCTGCACCGCCGGGCAGCACCACGCCATCGTAGTCCCCGGCTTCGGCATCCACCAGCAGCATGTCGGCCATCATTGTCAGCCCATGCGCTCCCTCTACCTTGCGTCCCTGCACTCCCGCCAGCACTACCTTCACACCCAAGCGGCGCAGGATATCCACGGGAGCCGTCAGCTCAATCTCCTCAAATCCGGGAGCCATTAGTACCAGTATCGACTTCATGCACTATACTATACACCCTTTTGCCCGTATGCTCAACTATAAACTTACGGAAATACGCAATCTTACGCGTTCGAATAATTAGGAAAACACCAATTTGTCGGGCAGAATCTACAATCTACAATTTACAATTTACAAAGTTTATGTCCAGGCGTGCTGACGCACGCAGTATAAGCGTGGCAAATGCC
>JAUNRE010000166.1 GCA_030535795.1 Akkermansia sp. | reverse complement strand
GGCGTAACGCAAAGCAAAATATGCTCTCACTGTTAAAGATACGCAACCTGGCACTTGTGGAGGAACTTGTCTGGGAACCCGAACCGGGCTTTCTTTCCATCACCGGCGAAACCGGAGCCGGCAAATCCGTCATCATGGGCGGCATATCGCTGACACTGGGAGAGCGAGCCGACAAAGGGCGCATACGCAGCGGCGAGAGCCAATGCAGTGTTGAGGCCGTGTTCCACCTGAATAACACGCAGAGCGTGGACAACGTGTTGGAAGAGGCCGGCGTTCCCCCGTGCGAGGACGGCATGCTGGTGATACGCCGCGTCATCACCGCCGGCGGCAACAGACAATTTATCAACAACACCCCTGTTACCCTCAACCTCTTGCGCCGCATCGGCGGCGGGCTGGTGGACATGCACCACCCCGAGGCGCACCGTTCCCTCACCTCGCAAGAACGCCAGCTGGAGCTGCTGGATGCCTTTGCCGAAAATGCCCCAGTGCGGGATGCCTACCAAGCAGCCTACCGCGCGTGGCTGGATGCCCGCGCGGCGCACCGCGAGCTCATGGAGAGCGAAATGGCCAATGAGCGAGAGCTGGATTTTCTGCGCCACCAGGTTGCGGAGATAGAAGCGGCCGACTTTACAGCGGAGGAAGCTGCCGAGCTGGAGGCCAACTGGCAGAGGGCGCGCAACGCCGGCAGATTGCGCGACACGGCCATGCCCATGGCCCACATGATAGACGGCGGAGATGACTCTGTGCTGAGTCGCCTGCGCCAGCTGGTGCGTTGCGCGCGAGATCTGGAACGTCTGGATGCCGACTGCGCCAACTGGCTCTCCCCGCTTCCCGGCATTGTCGAAGAGCTGGAGGACGTCGCAGCCAACCTGCAGGACTACGCCGACAACCTGTGCGGCGACCCCGCCGAACTGGCGCGGTTGGAAGAACGCATCAGCACCCTCGATTCGCTGAAACGCAAGTACGGAGCTGATTTCGAGGCCATACAGGCGCACCTCGGTGAGTGCCGCACCAGGCTCGCAGCCATCGACAACCGCGAAGAATTGCTCGCACAGCTTGCCGAAACAGAGCGAGCCCGCCTCGCAGAGCTGAAGATAGCAGCGGCAGCACTCAGCGACACCCGCCGCAAGGCCGCGCCCCGCCTAGCAAAAAGCTTCCTGCACCACGCACGCCAACTGGGATTCAGGCAATCACTCTTCGAAGTATCGCTCACCTCGTTGCAAGCCCCGGGGCCTCATGGCGCGGAGGAAACGGAATTCCTCTTCGGTCCGAACCCGGGCGAACCGCTTAAAGAGCTGCGGCTTATTGCATCCAGCGGCGAGCTGGCGCGCGTCATGTTGGCGCTCAAGAGTGCACTGGCCAGCATGGATGACACCCCCCTGCTCATCTTCGACGAAATTGACGCCAACGTCGGCGGAGAAATCGCCCGCGCCGTGGGGATGAAAATGCGCGAACTCGGGCGCGACCATCAGGTCATCTCCATCACCCACTTCCCCCAGGTGGCAGCCCTCGCCAACCACCATTACCTCATTGCCAAAAACAGCAGCAGCGGCCGCACCGTCTCCCAACTCAGCAAGGTGAGCGGAGAAGCCCGCGTAGAGGAGCTCATGCGCATGCTGGGAACCGGCGGAGAGACAGCACACGCCCATGCACTTGCACTGCTTCAGGTGCAAGACACCCCCGTTTCCAACTGATTTTCTGGCATGCAACACATTTGATGTTTGCAATACGATATCAGATGTGCTAGTATGTTGCCAGCGTCAGATTTAATCTTCTTCATTCATCCATCATATCATGAAACGCCCCACATTTCTGCTTGCCATTCTCGCCTGCGGAGCCTCGCTGCTGCAAGCCGCAGACCTGTACGATATCACCCTCACCAACGCCAAGAAGTACACCCAGTGCCGCATCAACTATGAGACAGGCACCAAGACAAAGTTTACCGGCAAGGACAAAGCCGGCAAAACAGTAACGCTCGAAGTCAACACCTCCAGCATTCTGGTGAAGACAGAGGTTGAAGAAGAAAAGCCCGAGCCGAAGCCCGCCGCCCCGGAAACGCCT
>JAUNRE010000165.1 GCA_030535795.1 Akkermansia sp. | reverse complement strand
TTGTCACCTTTCTTCACGTGGGTCTTCATCGTGTGTGTGTTTGATTGTTTATGAGTTCGCGCCACACTACACCTGTAGTGCGGGGTCACGGAGTTTACACTTTTAGCACGCAGACGTCAAGCACAATCTCATTTTTTTTTATTTTTTTTAGCAGTTGTGAGCACTTCGGGCACAGAAGCGGCTGAAATGAGGGCACAAAGTCGTATTACCGCCCCGGACTTACGGCTTTGCAAACACCTTGCGGCGGGTATGCACAAAACGCCAAGAGAGAATAACGGCCGTGAGGGAAAGCGAGACAATAAAGCTGACCCACGCTCCGGCAGCCCCCATGGCGGGCACGATTACATCGGTTCGGATAAGGAGGTAAGCGAGCGGCAACCCAATAAGCCAATAGGACACCAGATTCGCCCAGGTGATGATAGCCGTATCATGGCAGCCGCGCAGCAGGCCGGACATGATAGCCTGCGTGGCATCGGCAATCTGGTAAATGGCGCAGTAGACAAGCAGCACGGATGCCATATCGACAATGACGGCGCTATCGGTATACAACCCGACAATATCGCGGCGCAGCACTATCGTGGCCAGCATCAGGCAGGTCACCAGCCCATACGTCAGCACCAGCAGCGTGCGGAACATCGCACCGAATGCCGCCGAACGCCCTGCCCCCACATGGTATGCAGCACGAATGGCTGCGGCAATACTCAGGCTGAGGGGGAGCATGAAAATAACGCCGCTCACGTTGATGGCGACCTGCTGCGCGCTCACCACCACCTCGCCCAGCGGGGTCATGATGAGTGTCACCATGCTGAAGAAGCTCATCTCGCACAGCGATGCAACACCCACGGGCAACCCCAGGCGCAAAATGTGGCGCACGGTTCTCCAGTCCGGCCGGCGCAGGGCAAACATCTGCCGCGCCCGCGCGCGGTGCATGCGGCTGCCAAGCATGATAGCCAGCAGACAACCACACATACACCAGTTGATGATGGCCGTGGCTAGGCCGCACCCGGCGCCGCCCAGTGCAGGCAGATTACCCCAGCCGAAGACCAAGATGTAGTTGAGCGGTATGTTGAGCAGCACACCGCACAGGGACACGAACATCGCTGGACGCGTCTGCCCGTAGCCTTCAAAATTCGCCATAATCACGCGCATGAGCAAGTTCGCCGGCACACCCGCCAGCATATACCACACATAGTGCTGCGCCCGGGTTGCCAGTTCGACATTATCCGTGATAAACAGAAAGGCAAAGGACCCGGCAAACATGATGAGCACCTCCACCACCGTGAGGCACAATGCCAGCACCTTACCGTTATTGAGGATGTAGCCGGCCTTCTGCTCCGCCCCTGCCCCTCGCAGGCGTGAGATAATGGCACTCAGTATCGTCAGCACGGCACCGCCGGCTATCATCACCGTCCCACTGATGGAAAACCCCATGGCAACCGCCGCAAGATCCAGCTCGCCGCTCCAGCCCGCCACAACGGTATCCGTCACGCCCATGCCCATGTGCAGCAAATTGGCGACATAGAGCGGGAGCATCAGCGCCAGCAGGCGCCGAAGCTCATGGCGATCTATCCACTTGCATCGGGGCTCCGTCTCCATGTCGTTCACCATCACTTCCGATGAAAAAAGCTCCATCCTGCGATGGAGCTTTTATATTGAGCATCTGGAACGGGATTCGAACCCGTGTTGCCCGCGTGAAAGGCGGGTGTCCTAGGCCGACTAGACGATCCAGACACTAGATTGACTGCCTTTTGGCCGTGCGCAGGCAATTTAGCATACTCCCCGCCCCTTGGCAAGCTTTATTTTTACTTTTTTTGTCTTTTTTTGCATTTTTATCCGCTCAATGAATAAAATCGCTGCTCCGTCCCCACGCTGAAGCGGGGCTTGAGCGGTGAACTTAGCCTCGCATACCCGCGGGCAACAGCCCGCCGAATGGGAAAGCCCCGCAACGCGGGGCGAAAGTATAGTAGCCCAAGGTGACGCTGCGTAGCAGCGGAAACCTTGGGATGGGTGAAAAAAAGAAAATCAGAGCCCGACGAAGCGAAGCTGAGGAGGCCGACAGCAGCGTGGTTCTCAGTCATTTCATAGCGTTTTTCCCG
>JAUNRE010000085.1 GCA_030535795.1 Akkermansia sp. | reverse complement strand
AGACCGTTCAGGCTCTGCCCCGCTTCGCCCGCCTGCGCAAGGTGCTGGCTAAGCCCTGCTGCTAAGCAGTATATTCAGTTGTTCAAAATCCCACGCGCCGCAAGGTGCGTGGGATTTTTCGTGCTCGGATTCTACAAAATGCCTTTTTTCTAATTGCCCAACTTATTCCTCTACTGTCTTGTCGAAGCGTTTCTGGACTTGGAATTTCTTATCCAGTAGCGTCCAGACGGCCTTGTGGAATGAGCGGGAGTGTATGCTTGCCGTGCAGTTGCCCAGCGCCACCCCGAATTCCTCTGCCGGGCAGATGCTTAACGATAGGCGGTTGTCGCCGCTGCGAAGTTCAAAGCGCATCCAGTAGTCCAGCGTGTCGCCGTGGTCGGAGGCCGTTGTTTCATCTGCCAGCTTCTTGAGCTCTGCGCGGGGCATGGTGCCCAGGCAAACCCACTCAGCTTCTGATTCAGCGGGTGAGATGCACCACTCAAATGTGCCGGTATCCTTGCCTTTGTTGGCGCTGTACCAGAGCTCTACCGTAGCGACACTCAGGAATGGAGCTAAGGCCTGTTGCAGCTCCCGGCGTTCGGCGGTGGACAAAGGAACGAAGCGCGCCTCACCGGCCATTAGCGGGGGCTGTTCTTCCGTCTGGAGCGGTGGGGTGGTGGTGCAGGCCTGCAGCGGGAGCAGGAGCGCGGCTCCGCAGCAGAGCTGCAGAGCCTTACGCCAAGCTTTCATGTGTCGGGTATAACGCATAGGGCAATCACTTATTGTGAACGAAGATGACCTCGTAGGTGTATTTGCCCTCCTGCTGAGGAGCCGTGAGGTACACACGCTTGCCGGTGGTGGGAGCGTTGAACACTTTGTAATGCTCGTTGCTCTCAATGGGCAGTGCACCGTTGAGAGCACACTCGGCGGTGCCGACTACGATTATCTTCTCGGTGTTGGCAGGCCGGGGGAGACTGAACTGCATGTTTGCCTTACCGTTGTTAAAGAAGGTGGTAAGGTCGGAGTCCGTGACGGCATCCGGGTTTACATCTGCCTGCTCGGCATGCAGTCCCATGCGGAAGAGAGTGAGCTTCACCTCCTTATCGGCACCTCCGGCATGCTGCAGGCAAAGCGAGGTGATGGGCTTGTCGGGCAGCTCCTCCTTGGTGAGGTAGAGGCGGTTGTTGATGGTCTCGCCTTTTACCGTGGTGCTGGTGCCATCTGCCAAGGTGAGGGTAATTTCTGCCCAGTTGCTCAGCTCGGCGTTTTCCATGTTGATTTCCAGCCACTCGGGGGAGACTGTAGCGGGGATTTCGAGGTTGATGAACTCGCCGGGTTTCATCGTGAACACCTCCATGATGCGATTGAGGCCGATTGTCTTTTCATCCTGGTAGGCCATGAATCCGGGCGCTTTGGCAAGATTGTTGGTGGCGTATGGGGGCAGAGTGCAGTTGATGGTGAACTCGCAGATAGCGGCCCAACGCTGCAGTGGCTCAATGATGCGGTAGCGCAGCATGCGAGCCTGCACAGGCTTGTCTTCGAGATTCAGCACGATGGTGCTGCCGCCCATAGGGGCGCCCACGGGTGTCCAGTTTTTACCGTCATCCGATATTTCAAATTGCCCGCTTTGCATGATATCGCCTGCGCGGGGGCCGCCCGTTATCATCACGACATTGCGGATGTCGGTGGGTTCGCCGAAGTTCAGGCTGTACCAGTGGCCGGCTTGTTGGCGGCGGTCGGAGGACCAGAAAGTACGTGTGTTGCGATCCGACAGTCGGTAGCTGTCAGCCAGAGCCGGTCCTCCGTTGGTGGTGAATACGGGGCGAACGGAATGGCGCCCGCCGATTTCAGCCATGATGGCACTGTTCAGGTAGCGCAGTGTGGCTTTCATGGCAGGTGTCATGCAGTACATGGCTACCTCAGTGTCGTTCAGGTATTTGGTACCAAGGGGGCTCCACTCATCGCGCTCGGTGTTTTCCATGTCGGCATGGGTGTTGACGGCGCGGAAGAACTGGTTCATGCGCTCGGCTCGGTTAGTTGTCTGTATGGCTTTCATGGCAGCGATACCGGCTCGTCCGGCGAGAATGAACTGCGAAATCCACGGGGCGATATCCTGTTGCAGCTCTGCGATGCCATCAGCTTTTTGCAGGGTGATGCCGGCGCGCTCCATGCGTTCAAACTCAGCTTGCAACGGGGCTGCCGCTGTAGGATTCGGGCTGTTGTTGCTGAGGGATTGCATATAAGCCTGAGCCGTACTACTCATGTGTACGGATTCCTCGCGGAAGTAGCCATGCCCGTTAGGCAGCAGGTAGGAGTTGTGCTCGCAGAAGCACTGCATGGCCTCTGCGCAGCTTGGGTATAGACGCGCTATACCGGCACGCCATGATTTGTCGGATTCGAAGCCGGTGATGTTCCAGGTGTAATCCGCTACACCAAAAAGCCCCACCTTGCTGGCCTCAGCATGCTCCATGGGGTTGGCCACAAAGCCGCTCATGGCCGTTTTCATTTCCGGCTCGGTGCCCAGACCGTAGGTGCGCCCCATGGAAATGCGGCTGCGCTTAAAGTCGTTACAGGGCCAGTTCCACCATATGAAAGTGGGGCGTTGCACATGTCGGTTGACCCACTGCTGCCCTTTGAGGGTGATGTCGTGTACCACAGTGTCGCCGGTCCACATCACGGGTATGGACTTATCCAGCCCGTTGCCGATGGTTTGCAGGAAGCGGGCGTTAGTCCAGGCTTTATTGTAGCCGGTGGGGCACATGATGAGGGTCTGGTTCACATCCGGGTGCTTACGGATGAAGTTTTCGAGAATGTAGTTGCAGAGTTGCACCTGACGCTCGGGGCGGCCTATTTCACCGCTCGAGTCATCCACCAGCACGCCGAAGTCGCGTACGCCCAGGTTATACATGAGCCGGAGCTTCTGGCACAGGCCATCCAGCTGTGTTTTGCCGCCGTTATCAGCCCATTTTACGGTGTTGGCGGGGTGAATGGCCCACACGAAGCGCACGTGATTGCGGTGAGCATGCTCTACGAGCTTGCGTATTTCCTCGGCTTTGTCGGCAGGGTAGGGTTTGTAGCAGCCCAGGCCGTGGTGGTAGGGGTCATCTTTGGGCGCGTAGATGTAGGTGTTGAGCTTGTTGCGGCCGTAGAAGTCGAACTGAGACTTGCGGGCTTCAAAGCTCCACGGGGCGCCGTAGTAGCCCTCCACCGCACCGCGGAACGGCAGGTCGGGCCAGTCCACCACCGTGCCCAGCGGCAGGTCGCCCTGCTCGGCAACAGCTTGAAGCGGGGTATCGGGGAAGGGGTCGCGCTGTGCATTCTGAGCCTGCGGCACGCCACGCAGCATCTGGCTGAGTGTCTGCTTGGCGTAGTGCATGCCTTCAGCACTGTTAGCCCATACGGTGAGGAGCCCGGGGGTTACCTCCAGGGCGTAGGCCTCGGGATTATCAGCGGGGAGCTTATCCCACATACCGCCCTTGCTGTCGGGCTTGCGTTGGTTGAGAGCTACGGTTGTTACCTGTGTGTAACTGTCCTGTAGGTTGACTTGCTGAGGCTTGGGGAAGATATCGGGCATGGCTGCAAGGCTCGTGGCGGCTGTGCCCAGCATAATACCGGCAATCAGTGTATATTTGTTCATGATGTCAGTTTGGTTAAAAGGGGTTCAAGTTCTGCAAAATCCGTTAAGCGATACTCGGGGTTCAGGGCGGTGCAGGCGGCACTCTCGGCTGCGGCATTGCTGCACCACGCCGCGTTGATGATGGCTACCCCCACACTGTGGCTCAGGGCGATATCGCTGGGGGCATCGCCTATGTAGATAATTTCCTGCGGGGAAAGCTGCCAGGCTTCCATGGCTCGCTTCAGGTTGTCGGCCTTGCAGTTGTAGTACGGGTCGCCGTAGAGTTTCAGGTCGAAGACTCCCTGCATGCCGAACTTCTCCAGCGTGGGTTCGCCGGTGTAGTGCTCTTTGCCACTGAGCAGGGCAAGTTTCAGCCCCTTTGCTTTCAGGCGGTGCAATAGCTCAGCCGCTCCGGCAAAAGGTGCCGGGGCCAGTTCGTCATGCCGCTCGCAGTAGATGCGTACGAATGTTTCAATCGGTAGCTCCGGCGAATCGGGGGGCATGCCCAGTAGGCCGCCCAGTACGCCACGGTCGCTCAGGCCGAAGTAGCTCACCACCTCTTCTGCACTCGGGCGGCGGCCTGTCAGCTCCTCGGTGGCTCCGCGGTAGGCTTCCACGCACAGTTGCAGCGTGTCACCCAGCGTGCCGTCCATGTCGAATATGATTCCCTTGAGCATAACCAGTATCATGCTATACTACCATATTGCCCCGGCCTTGGCAAGCAACAAGTGCGGGACCGATGCAGATTGTTAAGGGGCTCGATGTGTTACTTTCTTGCAGGCAATGGTTTACAATTCGTTTAACACGATTTCCGGATGGCTGAATGGGTAGTGGTAGCTGTCGAACTCTGTCCCCAGCCCCACGCTGCCCCAGTAGTCGCGCATGCGAGCCGGGGGGAATATCTCATCCTTGTCGGCAATATAGGCGCGGTGCCAGGTGAGGTGCGCGGCTGAGTCGGCCTTTGCTCGCTCCGAGAGGTTCATGAGCTCATCCACCTTCTCCTCTGCACTGCGGTCGGGGTAGGGGCCGGTGGGGATGTAGCGGCCTACATCGGCGTTGGCGGCAAAAGCGTTTTCCCCTCCGTTGCGGGCAATGCTCTGCATGCTGCGCAGTACGACTTTGAGGCGCATTCCCCAACGGGTATCAACGGGGTAGGGGGTGCCATTGAGCGCTACGGCTCGGTAGAGCGGGAGTTCGCGGCAGCTTTGCTCTGCCACCCATACGCCGAATGACCAGGCAAAGAGGTAAATGCGGCGGTAGCGGGCGAAGTCTGCTGCACGCAGCGGCTCGGGGGCTCCGCAGTGGTTGTGGCAGGCCAGCACATCGCAGCCCGGCGGGTCGATGTGGTATACGGCGTTGGGTGTTGCTGCCCAGCCCAGCATGAAAATGACGAGATCCTGATTTTCAGGCGATTGTTTAAGCCATACCTGCTCCATGGTATTCCGGATGGGGGATGTTGTTATCGGCGGTGAAAGAGGTGCCTTCTGCGTTGTCGGTCTTTTCCTTGCCGAAGCCGAACTTTTCTTTTATCTTATTTTCAATAGTCTCTTTAACTGAGTCCAGAATCTCGGCGCGTCCCGTGCGGCGCAACTTGATAATCTGAGCAAAGACGCTGCGCTTGCTGTCGGTGTCGCTCTTGAAAGTAAGAGCTTCGCCGCGCAGGCGGCGCAGGAAGAGGTGGCCGGTGACATATACGTTGGAGGCTGAGAGAGTCGCTTCGATCAGAAGCTGGACGATAGTGGTGCTCACTGAGGTAACGACCTTGCCCAGGACGGGGACAGATTCGACGATTCCCTTGCCGGCGGAATATTGTACTTGCGGGTCATCGACCAGCAGCTCGGCTACGTCGTCTATCAGGCCTTCCACCACGGCAGCTCCGCTACCATATATCAGACCATTGATGATGACGTAAATGAAAGAATTGCAGATGACTGCCCCGAAGCAGAGGGCGTTGAATACCGGCGATGGCTTGCCTCCGTAGACTTTAGCCAGCTCGATGAGCATGCGTGTTTGCAGGAAAAGCAGGGCAAGCCCATCTATCCATTTGTTGCGGCTGACGATGACAGCCAGGGCTGCTACCTTGCAGTAATCGGTGATAATGTTGCGGGAGCGGGTGGCAAAGGGGTCGTATGTTGCTTCAAACTCTCTCAACCTGGCAGCGAGCAGCTCCGAGTTCTTGTCGTTGAGGGCGTAGCTGATGGCGCTGCGTTGCTTGAGCATTTCCTCGGTGGTTCCGTAGTCTCCGGACTTCTGCATTTTTTCATCGAGGAATTGGAGCGCTACCGCAGCGCGTTGTTCGAGCCCCGCTGAGTGTAGGGTTGTAAGGCGGCAGAAGCTGTAGATAGGGTAAATGACCTGACTGCAAATGAAGTAGAGGATGACGCCCCACAACAGGTAACCCAAAATCGGGAAAGCTGTCAGCTCATTGAGTTGTTGCCCTTTCTGCGCCAGATCGGCGCAGAAGTAGAGCAGCAGTGCCAGCACACCCCACACCAGCAGGTGCCGTACGGCTGCGCCCCGTGCTCGGAATAACAGGGGCAGCACCGGCAGCAGGATGAGCAGGCCGGTCGCAGCCCATACGAGGTACGGCCAAATGGCTATGCCGGTTTGGGCGTTCAGGTATTCGCCCAGAGCGGTGATGTATTCGTGGTAAAAGGCCGCCGGCTGTAGTAACAGGGCTGTCAGGAGAATTCGGAGGAAGATGTTCATGGCTTGAGAATGCGGTTGGGTTATTGTGTGGGGGGCATGTGGCGGGTGATTATATCCCGACTCGAGGTGTCAATTTCACACAGCTCGCTCAGTTCGCTGCGTAGGTGTTCCCGCTTTTCTTCGAGGCTGCGTATTTGGTGGTTCAGCTTGTCGAGGAAAGGCTTGCAGGCGGTGTCCATCGCTTCTTTTATTCGGTCGTTCAGCAAGCTGATGGGGAGATTCTGTCGCAAGAGCTCTTTCGTGCGCGTTAAGTAGTGCTGTGCAATGGGGCGGATTTTCGTTTCGCGGAATGGGATGCCCTCGTTATCAAGCACTTTGTCGTATGTGAGTTCTCGGGTTATGGGGAAACCCAGGATGGAGCCTTCTTTATACTCCTGCATACCGAGCGGCTGGTGCACCGGCTCATCATGTTCCTTGGGTATGGTGATGGTGAGGCTGACGCTGCGGAGGGTGTCCCGATAGCGGGGAAGATCGGCGGGAGCGAAGCATTTCATCTGCTCTTTATAGGTGTTGTTCAGCTTATCAATGGCTGTGTCCATAGCTTTGAGTATCAGCTCCTTTTCTGCGTAATCCCAAAGTTCTCGTGTCTTGCCCTTCGTTATGAGCAAATCTGTCAGCCGGACTCCTCCGGACAAGAATTGCAGCATTTTTTTGTGGCTCTTTTCCGAGCAGCTCAATAAGGTTCGGTTGATTTTCTTGCCGCTTACTGCCCCGATGTTCAGCTTGTCTTCCTTGCACGTATCGAAACATAACTGCTCGAAGTCCGGGAGTGTGGCTTTATCGTTGATCGAGATATCGGCGTGGGGCTCCAGCTGCTCGGGGCGTAGGCGTTCCCTAGCCTCCTTGCCGAAAATCTTCATATCGTCGATTTGGGCTTCGAGCTTGGCGATTTGTGCTTTGAGGGCATTTTGTTCCTGTTGCAGCGCTTTCCGGAAATCCTGTAGGGCGTTGCCCAGCTCATCCCGGCAGTGGGCGTAGCGGCTATCGGGCAGCGCTTGGTGCAGGCTTTCCTCTAGCTCAACAAAACCCGATGCGGTAAACAATGTTTCCGCCGTTTGGCCGGGATTCAGGGCTTCCTCTTTCTCGAACAGGCCGGCGTAGGCCATGCCCAGGTTGACGGAGGCTACGCTTTCCTCGCGTATGCGCTTGTTGCCGGGCAAGTTTTCCAGCACATCGCAGGCGTTAATTTTTTGCTTCCGCTGCTCCTCTTCCAGCACTTCGCGGCGCAGCCAGGGCTTGGCCTCCATGCGGTTCTGAATGATTCGTATGGTGCTTGCCGAACGCTCACCCAGCAATTTGCCCAGCAGCTCCACCGCTTTTTCGTTGAGCGGTGCTACCGAACTCTGCAATATCAGAGCCATGTCGCATTCCTTGCAGATTTTGCGGTAAAGGTCATCCCGACTTGTCTCGGCGTTGGGCGAATCGCAGCCGGGCATATCCAGCAGCATGCGCTTGTACGAGCCGAGCAGCTTGCTCTCTTCGCTGTAGGGCGTCTCCACCACTACCATCACCGGCTCTTCTTTCAGAACGGGGTTCTCTTCACCGGGCTTGGTGCACAACACTTCCACCAGCAGCTCATTGCGCAGGCGCCGCACATCTGTCCTGAGCAGGTTCTGCGGAGCCCCGGCGGGTGTGAGCCCGCGCAATTGGTCGATGACAAGCTGCATGGCTTTTTCGCCATCGAGCTGCGTTGTTTTATCCGCCGGGTAATAGATGATGATGCGTGCCGGCTCCCCGGGCTTTGCCATGCGTACAATGGCCGGTCTCAGGGTGGTGTCGCGCCCGTAGCCGATGGGGGAGGCTTCGCTCGAACGCGTCAGCAGGTTTACCAGCGTTGATTTTCCGGCCTTGAGCATGCCGATGCTCACGATGACTTCCATGCCGGAGTCAAATTGCTCAAACGCTCGCATGACGCGTCCCAGTTGTTCCGTCAGGCGTCCCATGCTCTCGCATGGCATCTCGTGCTGTCGGGCTTCGACCTTCTGTCGGAGTTCTTTGAACTCCTGTTGCATTTTGATGGGGGGGGCTTGCATGGCGTTTTAATGTGGTATGAAGTCACTTTGGCTGCCTTTGCTTCAGGTATGCAGCCTCGTTGACATAAGGTACCAATCTTCGTTTCGTGATTTTTATAGCACACTTCGAGTATAGTTGCAATCCGAAATTGTCCCTTGCATTCCTTGAATGGTGCTGTTATGACTGCCTGCTAACCTGCAAAATTGACCCGAAATCCTTTTTCGGCTCACAAATGTGCTAATATGAGCCGTGAATCGGGGTAAAATGAGCCGAAAGGAGAAAGAATAATGTGAAATAATTACCCCGCGTTTGCGAACTCAAAAAAAACGCTTGGCCGGTCATAGCGGCAAGCCGTTATTGAATTCGGCTCGCTTTGCAGGTGTCTCAATCGTACAACAACCCATCAACAATATGTCTAAAACGCTGTTACGTTGTACCCTGGTTGCTTTGGTGCTGGGGGCAGCGGCTGTTTCCGAAAGCCGCGCTCATGTGCACTGGAGCATCTCGATAGGCGGGCCGCCCGGGCCTCCGCTCCCGCCGCCTTGGGCTCCCGGTGTGCCGCCGCCACCACCTCCTCCCGGACCTCCCTTGCCGCCGCCACCACCGCCCGGCCCCATGTTCGGCCCGGGACCCATCATTCGCATCGGGCCGAGCTATATGCCACCGCGTTGGCGGCATCACCACCATCGGCACCGCCACTACCGCCCAGGGCCTCCGCCTCCTCTGCGCCGCTGAGCGGTGCGGGCGGCATCATCGGCCTCAGTCTTGCAAAAGGCTGAGGCCGACGCATTGGATCAATGAATGTTTATCGGCAATCTACAAAAGTGGGCATCTCGAAAAACTCGATAAATAGCAATTTGTCGAGCAGAATCTACAATCTACAATTTACAATCTACAAAGTTTATGTCTAGGCGTGCTGATGCACGCAGTATAAGCGTGGCAAATGCCATAGCTGCCGCCCCGCGCCCTCAAGGCGCGGTCACAAGCGGTTGCTTTAGCTACGCATTCCATCCGAG
>JAUNRE010000084.1 GCA_030535795.1 Akkermansia sp. | reverse complement strand
AGGGTCAATTCCGTCGTCTGTGGACCGCTCGTATCTCCGCCGCCGTGCGTCCCCTCGGTCTGACCTACTCCCGCTTCATGGAGGGTCTTAAGGCCGCCAACGTTGATTTGGACCGCAAGTCCCTCGCCGAGCTGGCTGTTGCCAACCCCGAGGCTTTCAAGGCTGTTTTCGAGCTGGCCAAGAAGGCAATCGACGCCAAGGAGGGTGCTACCATCAAGGCGTAAGAAACCGAACCAGTCACAACACTTATTTAACCCGAAGGGCATTGCTGCAAGGCAATGCCCTTCTTCCGTTTCGGAAAACAACTCGCAGCTGCCGCAAAAAAAGTCATCGTACACCCCGCCTCAGCTTTGACCGAGGTCAGGCGCTGAGATTGTGTTAATTTGACAGCGTACATAACAACAAGGCGCGCCCAACGGAGCGCCCTGCTCTGCCGGGCGGCACAATTCAAACTTGACTACGCGTGCATGACATGGTAGATTTAAGCCATGAGTACGAAGTTCAGTTGGGAATTGCGCCCGACGGACGGAGGTGTAGACTATGGCGAAGAACTGAACCGACAGCTACCGCTGCTGGTGCGCAGGATTCTATCGCAAAGGGGCATCTGCGGACGTGAGATGGCGGAACGATTCCTCCGACCCCGATTAGCCGACCTAGGGGACCCTTTTGACATGCGGGAGATGGATGCCGCCGTTGAGCGCATCTTCCGCGCGGTAGATCACGGCGAGCGGGTATGCATCTATGGCGACTACGATGTGGACGGGGTTAGCTCCGTCACGCTTCTGCATACCATGTTGACAGCATACGGGTTGCAGCCCACATGCTTCATACCGGTTCGCACGCGGGAGGGCTACGGCCTGAGCGAAGAAGGCATCAGCCACGCCATTGAGAAATGCGGGTGCCAGCCGACCCTGCTGATTACAGTAGACTGCGGCACATCATCCGTAGCGGAGGTTGCCTACCTCAATTCACTGGGGGTGGATGTGATTGTGCTAGACCACCACGAAGCCAGCACCCTGGGGCGTCCGCCGGCAGTAGCCGTTGTCAACGCCAAGCTTGAGGACGACAGTCCCCTGACCTACCTTTGCAGTGCCGGGGTCGTATTTAAGCTGGCGCATGCCATGCTGAAGCACCGCCGGCTGAGCGACTTTGACCTGCGCGAGTATCTGGATGTTGTAGCCATTGCCACGGTGGCCGACATTGTACCACTGGTGGCCGAAAACCGCCTGCTGACGCGCCATGGCCTGCGAGTTATGGCGCGCGGCGGCAATATCGGCATCCGCGCCATCAATGAAGTAACCGGCCTGCGCAGCACCCCGAATGCCAGCCACGTTTCTTTCCGCATAGGTCCCAGACTGAATGCCGCCGGCCGCATGGATTCCCCGCGTGATGCGCTGGAGCTGCTCATGACGCACGACAGCTCGCGTGCCATGCAGCTGGCCCACTGTCTGGAAGCACACAACCGCGCCCGGCAACAGGAGGAAGAAAAGATACGAGCCGAAGCCACCGCCATGCTGGAAGCCTCGAACTTCTCCCCGCAACACGACCGCGTCATTGTGCTGGGCTCTCGCACCTGGCACCCGGGTGTCGTCGGCATCGTGGCCTCCCTGCTCATGCGGCGCTACCACAAGCCCACCTTCATCATTTCGCTGGATGAGAATGGCTTAGGCAAAGGCTCAGGCCGATCGGTACCGGGCATCTCGCTGGTGCAGGCCATCCATGCCTGTGCCGACACGCTGGTATCCGGCGGCGGGCACGACATGGCCGCCGGTCTCGTGATACGCGAGGAAATGATAGATGCCTTCCGCGCCGCTTTCGATGCTTTTGTGCAGCGCAACAGCTCCGATGAATTGCTCAAACCCCGCCTCAATATCGATGTGGAGGTAAACTTCCGCGACCTCACCCTGGAGCTGCTCGACCACTACGAATTGCTGGAGCCCTTCGGCAACTCCAACCCGCAGCCCATCTTCATGAGCCGCAATGTGATGCTCTCGGAGCCCCCGCGCCACATACAGGGCAACCACTTACGCCTGAGCCTGCGACAAGGCACCTGCGAGTGCGATGCCATGTACTTTAACGGAGGCCATGTACGCCTGCCCGACCCGCCGTGGGACATCGCCTTCACTATCGATCGTAATGTGTGGCGAGGTCGCACCACTGTTTCCATGTCCATCCAGGACATTCGCCCGCAGCGGCACCTGCCACACACCCCTACCCATGACCCCTGCCCCCAAAAGAAAGCGCAGCAACCTGCACCCGCCGCCGACCGAACCCGAGTTCGGCGACTGGCGTGTCGAGCTGCAGCGCCCCGATGAAGCGGAACACCTCAACGTCCCCCCGCTCACCGTATGGCTGAAAGCCAAACTGAAACAGGAGGAGTTTGAAAACGGCCCCTCCTTGGGAGAACTGTTCAGCCACCGGGTCAGCGTAGCCACCCGAGCGGAAGATTCCATGCAGGAGGAAGAGGAATACTATGATGCCCCGCTGAGCAAAGGGCAGAGCATTCTGCGCGCCACCATCGCCGTGTTGCTGCTGTTGCCGCTCTCCATCACGCTGGTGTATGCACTGGCGCTCCAGCTCTACCACGCCCTGCCTGCCACAACCGCAAACAGCAGCTTCTGGCTCAGCGAGCCCATCTACTTCACCCTGCTGGGCGCCTCGACCTTTCTGGCGCTCATCATCGCGCAGTTTGCCACCCCCATACTGGTGTATCTGTATGTGCTGGGACATGAGCTCACGCACGCCCTCACCGCCCTGTGTTGTTTCGGCAAGGTCAGCACCGTCAATGTCGACATAGACGGCGGCTATATCGAAACAGACAAAGACAACATCGTCATTGCCCTCGCCCCCTACTTCGTACCGCTGTGGCTGATGGTGTGGATTCTGCTTGTCATCGGCCTATACCTCTTCCTGCCGCGTGAAAGCATCGACCCGTGGTTTTTCGGCGGCTGCGGTTTCCTGTGGAGCTTCCATATTTACTGGACAATCTGGGTCATCCCGCGCGAGCAACCGGATTTGCTGGAAAACGGCATTCTGTTCTCCCTGCTCTTTGTCGTGATTATGAACATCCTCATACTCATCGGCATCCTGCGCTTCTTCAATTTCATCACCTTCAGCGGTTACTGGCAAGACTTCAAGACCTGCGCCGCACAACTGCTCGACACCCTCACCTGGCTCATCTCCCTGTGCACAGGCTGAGCACCAACGCACCCGGAACACGCGCAGCCACCGGTGAATCCCCGCACGAAGCAGGCTCCTTCCATCAACGCGTAAATTGACAGTATTTTCCATTGCAGAAAAGCGTATATAATGGTATACTCTGGGCGGTACCGAAATGACATTCTTCCGCCCCATCCGCATCTTGCTGCTGGCCATGCTGACTGCACTGGTCATCGGCGGTGTACACCTGTGGAATTATGTAGCGGATATGACTGAGCCTGTGCTTGTTCCGATAAACCGCTCCTACGCCGGCTACTCCACGGTACCCCAAAAAGTGCTGGGGCTGAAACTGGAGCAATTTTCCTTCACCGGCTGGGATGGCGGTGAGGTGCTGGCCGTCATTGCCCAAAAAGACGGTGAAGAATCATCCCGCCAACTCAGTGTGACAGGAGACCTCACGCAGCACAAGGCCGAGCGCCTGGGCATGATAGATTACGCCCTCATCTGTGTGGACTGGGACCACGGCATCCGCTCAGCGCTGCCCCTGGCCGAATCGCTCACGGCGGCGGGTATCACCTGCGTGCTGTGGGAGCCTCGCGGCGCCGGCAACCGCCGCCCCCACTGCACACACGGCCTCAAGGAGAGCGCAGACGTCCCCCTGCTCATCGACGAACTGACACGCCGCAGCGGCAAGGAATCCCCTGTTATCGTCGGCGTGGGTCAGGGCTATGGCGCCGGTCTTATGTTGCAGGCAGCGGCAAACGAACCGAGGTTAGCCGGTATCATCTCCATCGATGCCTATGCCTCGCTGCGCGAATCCATCACGCGCACCATGCCGGACTCCCTGCTGACCCTGGCGACACTTTCGCTCATGGATTTGCGCATCAACAGCAGCGTGGGTTTTGAGTGTTTCGATGTAGCCCCGGTAGAAAGCGCCGCCAAGCTCGACCGCAATACACCGGTGTTGATTGTCAACCTCGCTCAGGATAACCCCATCAGCAACATCAACGACGCCGTCACCATCTATCGTCAGTTGCCCAGCGACAAACGCGAGCTCTGGACCATGCACGACCACCGCGACCACCCGGATGCCACCACCCGCTCCATCATGCCCCCCGGTGCCGCAGAGAGAACCAAACCGGTGGTGGCTACCCTGCACAAAGACGAAGACAGTGCCGTCATCGCCATGGTGCACTGGCTCAACGATACTTTTGTATCCGCCCTCGATACGCCGCACGTCCACGTGCCGGCAAAACCACTTTTAACATCTGATTGCCAGCTCTGACAGAGCATCTACGACAATGTACAACGCAGCATCTTCCCTCGACCCGACCTACCGTCGCAAGCACAAACGCAACGGTAACAGAAAACGCAACGGCTACGAGCTCACGAGCCAGCGAGACATGTTCCCCATTGCCCTGGGGGCAGGTCTTGCCTCGATTGTCGTGTATTGCCTGCTGTATTACTACGCCCCCGCTATTTTTGCCTTCCCGATGAAGGTCATCAACCCGGAGGTAGATGTTGTTAAACCCGAGGAGATTGTGCGCATCGTGGTGAAAGACCCGCCCGTACAGGAACCTGCCGAGACAGAAACACCGGAAGAGCCTACCCCCGAGCCTAAGGAAACGGAAATCATCGAGCAAGACCCCGTTGAAATCGACATCCTCGATTTCGATGTGGAAGAGCTCATCATGGCGCCGGGTGAAACGGAACTGAGCGTCCCCGAGCCGCTTCCCACCCCCGAAAAACCCTCGGTTGTCGCGGAAATGAAACCCACCGAGCTGGACTCAAAAATGATGGAAGTACCCAGCATGCCGGTGGAAAACCTGAGCATGCCTGAGCCCACCCCCATCAACCACAACGCCGTGGTAGCCAGAGCAACGGCACAGCTCGACCTGCCCGATGAAACAGACATTGTGACAGGAGGCGACACCGAGAACGATGCCCGCATCGGCTCAAAGGAAGGCGTGCCCGGCGACAACACCACCTTGGCCGACCTCATCGGGCAGAAGAATCTGGGCGCCTCGTCAGGCGTAGCGCGACTGGGCTCCGACGTGTTGTTCGGCTTCAACGAGTGCAAACTTAAAAACTCGGCACGCATCACCATGCTGCAGCTGGCTGCACTTATTCAGAAAAACCCTGAGACGAAGTTCATCATCGAGGGGCACACCGACAGCATCGGCGGCGATTCCTACAACGCCCTGCTCTCCATGCAGCGCGCCGCGGCAGTGCGCGAGTGGCTCCATAAAAACATGGTGCCGACCAACAATGTTTACATCCGCGCTTGCGCCGATAATACCCCCCTGGCTCCCACAACCGGCAACAAAGATGCACAGAAGCTCAACCGCCGCGTGGAAATCCACATGCGCAAGCCTTCCGAAGAACTGCCGCCGGGCTGTGAAAATACCGCCTACAAGGTAGACCTGGAGCGCAAACTCAGCGTGCAACTTGCCGCCGGTGTCCCCATCCCTAAAACTTACCCCGCAGCCTCCGTTAAAAACGGAGCCGCAGCACCCAAGGCAGAGCCCGCACAGCCGACCCGTAATCGCAACAACCGCAACAATAACCGCGGACGTCGCCGACGCTGAAATGAACACCTCGCTGGCAGAGGGCTGCATACCGCCCGGTAACGCAGCCCCCGCTGTCGGGGAGTGCCGCTGGCTCATTTCCCTGGACTACGATGGCACCCTCCGCTCCGAAAGCGGCGCCCCCATCTCCTCGGCTTTTTTTGAACTGATGTCAGCGTGGCGCCCATATGGCGTACGCTGGGGCATCAACACAGGGCGAGCGCTCGACTACCTGTTACAGGATATTCTGCCCTGCAGCCCGGTGCTGCCGGACTTTATCTGCACCTGCGAGCGCTACGTCTACCTGGCAGACAGCAACGGCAAGCTCATACCCGCCAGGGAACACAATGAGGAGTGCATGCGCATCAATCTGGAGCTGCGCCACCGCCTGGTGCCACCCCTACACGCCGCACTCGACCGCCTGCGCAGCACCCACCCACAGCTGCGCTGGGAGCCCGCCGCGGCCGACCCGCTTTCCATCGAAGCGGCAGACTCGGAAACAATGGATGACCTCATGCCGCACCTGCTGCCGCTTGTGCTACCCGGTTCCGCCATACAGCGAGCGGGGCGTTACCTGCGTTTTTCGGATGCTCGTTTTTCCAAAGGCACCGCGCTTAGCTATGTGATGCAAGCCTGGCATATCGCCGAGGAGCAACTCTTTATCATGGGCGATGGCCACAACGATTTGGACGCCTTCCGCATGTTTCCCCGCGCCTTCTGTGCCATTCCGGCCACCGCTCACCCGGAAATCCGGCAGTGGATGCAGGAGCAACATGCCGGCTACCTCTCCCCCGAGCCCGGGGTACTGCAAGCCCTCCAAACGTGGTTCAACGAGCGGGTGAAGCCCTGAAATCACAAAAAGTGTGTTCACAAAGCGCTTTCGGCTTGACTTTTTCCTTAAAAAATAGTTCCATATCTCCCCGTAAACGTCTGGAGCGCTCGGGTGCCACATCCCGGGAATGCAACCAAGACATACCGCGTGCGCCGCACCTCCAGCGGCAAACCGATAGACACCTCTCCCAAAAGAGAAACAACAAAACGAAATCATAAACTATTATGGGATCGCTTAAGAAGAGACGTAAGGCTAAGATCAACAAGCACAAGCGCAGCAAGCGCATGCGCCAGAACCGCCACAAGAAGCGTTTGCGTTACAAGTCCTAAGCTGCGCGCTTAGGCCACGTCCGCAAGCGACGCTGTTCTTTCTCACGGCACTGTTTCCCCGCGAAACAGTGCCGTTTTGATTCCAAAAGCCGTCAGCCGCTCACCAACTCGTGCATGCTGACGTGCATTCCCCTTGACGCCCGCGCGCTCGCGCGTAGAATAGGAGGCACGATAGTTCAACCATTATGTCAAACACGCACCAATTTCAGACAGAAGTACGACAGCTGCTCGACATTGTTATCCACGCCTTCTACAGTGACCGCGAGGTCTTCGTGCGAGAGCTCGTCTCCAACGCCTCCGACGCACTCGAAAAACTGCGCCTGAAGCAGCTTACCAACACCACCATCCATGACCCGCAGCGCGAACTGCGCATCACCATCACCACCGACAAGGAGAACAAAACCCTCACCATCGCTGATGCCGGTATCGGCATGACGCAGGAGGAGGTGGTGGAATACCTCGGCACCATCGCGCACTCCGGCACCAAGAAGTTCCTGGAGATGATGAAAGAGAGCCAAGGCGGCACGCAGGATCTCATCGGCCAGTTCGGTGTAGGCTTCTACAGCGTCTTCATGGCAGCTGATGAAGTGGAAGTAACCACCCGCTCCTGGCAGCCGGATGCCACCCCCGTAAAGTGGACCAGCGACGGCCGCGAGGGTTACACCCTGACCGACGCCCCCGCAGACACCCCGCGCGGCACCAGCATCTGCATCCGCCTGAAGGACGATGCCGCCAACTTTGCCGAGGCCGAGCATGTGCGCCACATCATCAGCAAATACAGCAATTTCGTAGGCTTCCCCATCGACTTTAACGGCGAGCATCTCAACACCGTCCAGGCCATCTGGATGAAGAATAAGAAGGATGTCACCGCTGAGGAATACGAAGCCTTCTACAAGTTCACCGCCCACAGCGAGAGCGCCCCGCTCACCTACATGCACTTCAGCGCCGATGCCCCTATCGTGCTCAACTCCGTGCTGTTTGTGCCCGAGGATAACCCCGAGGCCATGGGCTTCGGCCGCTGCGAGCCGAATGTGGCTCTTTACTGCCACAAGGTGCTCATCGACAGCAAGCCGGAAAATCTGCTGCCCGAGTGGCTGCGTTTCCTCACCGGTGTGGTGGACAGCGAAGACCTACCGCTGAATATCTCGCGCGAAATGTTGCAGGACAACTCCCTGCTGCGCCGCATCTCCGGCATCATCACCAAGCGCTTCATCAAGCACCTGGAGGGGCTGGCTAAGGATGACGCCGATAAGTATGAAACGTTCTGGCGCCAATACAGCCGCTTCCTGAAGGAAGGCATCGTCACCTCCTGGGAGCACAAGGATTCCCTGGGCAAGCTGCTGCGCTTTGAATCCACCTTCACCGAACCCGGTAAGCTGACTTCCTTTGCCGACTACGTCAGCCGCATGAAAGAAGACCAGAAGGATGTGTACGTCCTCTTCGGCGCCTCCCGTGCCCAGCTGGAGCACAGCCCCTATCTGGATGCCCTGCGCGCCCGTGGCTTCGAGGTGGCCTTCTTCACCGATGGCGGCGACCAGTTTGTGGTGGAAAGCCTCATGAAAGTGGAAGACAAGGAGATTAAGTCCATCGACCGCGCCAACCTCGACCTGCCCCCGCTGGAAGCCCAGCCCGACCGCCCCGGCTTGGATGAGGAGCAGGCTAAGGGGCTCACCGAATGGGTCAGCGCCACCTTCAAAGACGCCTTCAGCAAGGTCACCACCAGCGACCGCGTCACCTCCGCCCCGGCCATTGCCCTTCAGGGAGAGAACGACATCTCCCCCGAAATCAAAGCCTACCTGAAGGCCATGGGGCAGCCTGTACCGGAAACACACCCGGAAATCGCGTTCAACCCGCACAACCCGATTGTGCAGAAGCTTGCTGAGCTGCGTAGCGACAACGAGGAGCTGGCCACCCTGCTGGCCGGCCAGCTCATCAACACCGCCCTGCTCCGCGCCGGCATGCTGGACGACCCCGCCAAACTCGCAGACAACTCGCAGGCGCTGCTGGAGAAGCTGCTGGCAAAGTAACACCGTTCAGCTCGCTTTCTCAGAAAGTTGACAAAACCAAAACCGCGTTTCCCTCACCGGGAAACGCGGTTTTTAACTCCTGCGGGAATAGTGGGGCTAAAGTCGCACCTTACGATTTCCTACGCGTTGGAACAATTGGAGGCTTAGACCCATGATGATAGCTAAATTGATGTTTGTCTACATTTACAATCTACAATTGACAAAGTTCAAGTTTTGCGAGCTTTCACTCGGTTGTCTTAGCTACGCATACCCGCGGGCGACAGCCCGCCGAATTTGAAAGCCCCGCACGGCGGGGCGAAAGTATAGTAGCCCAAGGTGACGCTGCGGAGCAGCGAAACCTTGGGATAGATGAAAAAAAGAAAATCAGAGCCCGACGAAGCGAAGCTAAGGAGGCCGACAGCAGCGCGGTTCCCTGTCATTCCATGGCATTTTTCCCGGTGCA
>JAUNRE010000083.1 GCA_030535795.1 Akkermansia sp. | reverse complement strand
GGAGGTACGAAGGAGGAATTTTTAGGGTTGGCGCCATTCGGCGCCGGGAGGGGCAGTAAAACTTGCCTGCGGCGGCGCAGCGAGACGCGAAGACGGGTCTATCGTAACTTTCCTATCTTCATTGAGTTCGGCTTACGCCTCAAGGTGAAGAACAGGCTTGTGCCTGTTGTGAAGAACGGCTTTGCAAGCCGTAGTGAAGAATGCCCTGCGGGCGTGTTGATGGAAGCCCGGCGGCGCGCCCGCGCCGCCGAACTTCTAACTTGTCTATCGTAACTTGTAACTCGTCTATCTCAACGCGTCTTTCCAGTACTGCAAGCGGCGCTCGGTGTTGGCGGGGTTGGGGGCGCCGGGGTTGGTGCGCAGGGAGAAAGCGCGGTCGAGGTTGAAGACGCTGTGGACATCCTCGCCGTACTCGGGCGAGATTTCGCGGAACTGGTCGAGGCTGAGGCAGTTGAGCGGGGTGCCGCTGTTGACGGCGACGGCCACGGCCTTGCCCACCAGCTCGTGCGCCTGGCGGAACGGCACGCCGCGGCGCACCAGGTAATCTGCCAGATCGGTGGCCAGCAGCAGAGGGTCGCTCACAGCGGCCTCGCAGCGTGCGGGGTTGATGCGCATGGCGGCAATCATCTCCGCATTCACGCGCAGAGCCAGGCTGACGGTGGCAAAGGAATCGAAGAGCGGTTCCTTGTCCTCCTGCAAGTCGCGGTTGTAGGTGAGGGGCAGGCCCTTCACGGCCACCATCACGCTCACTAGGTTGCCGTACAGGCGGCCGGACTTACCGCGGGTCAGCTCGCACACGTCGGGGTTCTTCTTCTGCGGCATGAGGCTGGAGCCCGTGGTGTGGGCATCGGACAGCGTGCAGTAGCCGAACTCGGCGCTGCTCCACAGCACCAGGTCTTCGCTCAGACGGCTGAGGTGGGTGCCGATAACGGACAGGCAGAAGAGCGTTTCCATGATGTAGTCGCGGTCGGCGATGGCATCCATGGAGTTTTCCGTCACGCTGTCGAAGCCGAGCTCGGCGGCGATGCCGGCGCGGTCGAGGTTGATGGTGGAGCCTGCGATGGCGCCGGAGCCCAGCGGGCTCACATTCACACGGCGGCGGCAGTCGGCCAGGCGCTGAGCATCGCGCCCCAGCATCTCCACATAGGCCAGCAGGTGGTGGCCAATCGTCACAGGCTGAGCGCGTTGCAGGTGAGTGTAGCCGGGGATGCGGATTTCGGCATACTCCTCAGCCTTGGCCACGAGGGCGCGCTGCAGGTTGCGCAGCAGCTCGGTGGTGGTGTCAATCTCGGCGCGGCAATACAGGCGGGTATCGGTGGCCACCTGGTCATTGCGGGAGCGAGCAGTGTGCAGCTTGGCACCGGGGGCGCCGATGCGGCGAGTGAGCTCGCTTTCGATGTTCATGTGCACATCTTCCAGCTTGATGGACCACTCGAACTTACCGGCTTCGATGTCGGCCTGAATGCCCAGCAGCCCCTGCTCGATGGCATCGAACTCCTCCTGAGTCAGCATGCCGGCGCGCAGCTGGGCTCGGGCATGGGCAATGGAGCCCGCTATATCATGGCGATAGAGTTTCCAGTCGTACGATATTGATTCACCGTACTGCAACACCAAATCGGCCGTAGCCTGAGAAAAACGTCCTGTCCACATAACGCGGGCAGATTACAACAAAATGCGCTGAATTGCAAGCAAATTCACGCAGACGCAGCGAAGCGCCTGCAATCGGCAAGCCCATGGGGTTCGGCGGGTATGCCCGCTCTCAGGCGGTGGGGAAATTGAAATGCCGCTCCTGGAGGCGCACCAGGTCCTCATCGTAATGAAGGGGGCTGAGGGGCGTCCAGTTCGAGGGGTAATGCATGCGGCGGAGGATATCGCACAGGTCGGCAGCATGGGGTGAGGATTCATCCACGAGCTGCAGGAGGTCTGCGGCGGCCGTGGTGAGCACCCGGCGGCTTGTGGTGCGGGAGCGTTCGCCGCCCAATGCGGGGTTTCGCAGGCGGAAGCCCGGGGACATGTAGTAGACATGTTGCAGCAGGAAGGCCTCGCCGGCAATGTCTTCCATATCCATGCAAATGCAGATGTGGCAAAGCAGCTGCATGAGCTCACACACGGCAAAAGCCGGAAGCTTGCGCCCCTCCGCCACCATCACATCGAGCGATTCGCCCTCGATGCGCTCGCGCGCTACATGCCAGGTATCCTCGGCAAACAGTAGCTCCAGCGAGGACGCGATGGGGCCGCCGCCCATGCGAGACTGTGCACGAGCAGCCTCCAGAAAGCCCTGCACCTTCATAGGGTCCTCCATGGCCTCGCGTTTCAGGCTTTCCACCACCACATCGCGCCCCATATCATTCTGCCGTGCGCAATACAGCACGGTATCGGCGGTCTTCCGCAGCACGGAAATGAGCATGTAGCGGGGACCGAGAGCGAACGGGAGCGCGTATGTATCGGAGGCGTTCACGGTAAGGAATCAGTGAGCGTTGATAAGCTTAATGACGGGCAGTCCCTCCACGGCATTCTGCCAGGCTTCAGCCGGAATCACAAACTTCATGAACACGCGGGGTTCGTCCTTGCCGGGCAGCTCGATGCGCTCCACCGTCACCTTGCAACCGGGCTGGCCGACGACTTCGGGCTCCACGGTATCAATCTGGCGAGCGGGGATGAGGAGCTCCACCGGGTTATTCGTCAGAACGGAGGGCGGGAAGAGGTAGGTATCCTCATAGACCATGCAACTCATCCACCCCTCGGGCAGTGTGATATCGTATATGGGATAGCTGCCGTAAATGGCTTCACCATTCACCTCCATCCACTTACCCACACGCAGGAACACCTCCTCCACAGCCGGGGGCACAGTGCCATCGGCCATCGGGTTGATGTTGAGCAGCAGGTTGCCCCCCTTGGCCGCGCATTGCTGGAGCTGGCGAATGACCGTAGCCGGCGTTTTGATGTTGACATCGTAGCGGTTGTAGCCCCATTTATCCCCCACCGTCATGCAGGATTCCCAGTCGATACCGGGGTAGCCCTTGGCGGGGATACGCTTTTCGGGCGTGGTGTAGTCGCCGCAGCGCAGGTCGAGCTGCACGCCGTCTCGCGAGGCATCGAACCCGGAGAAAGAATAGAGGCGATTGTTCATGATGACGGCGGGGTTGAGCTCGCGGCACATATTGATGAGAGCCGGCGCCTTCCAGGCGCGCTCACCCTCAGCCGCGCCCTGCGAGTAGTCCCACCACATGACATCGATGGTGCCGTAGTTTGTCATCAGCTCGCGCACCTGTTCATGCAGATACTTCTGGTAGGAGAGCTGATCGCGAGGTATACCCTTCTCTTTAAGCATCTTAGCCTGATTGACGGGATAGCAGAGGTCGGGGCAGATGGTGTTATCGTAGGCGGGGTGGTGCCAGTCAATCACGCTGTGGTAAAGCCCCACGCGCATGCCGCGCTTGCGAGCGGCATTGGCGAACTCCCTCACGATATCACGGTCGCGCGTCGCCGCCGAGCTGTATTCCGACGTAGCTGTCTTGAACAGAGCAAAACCATCGTGATGCTTGGAAGTGAGCACCATATAGCGGCAGCCGGCTTTCTGAGCCAGTTCCGCCCATGCCTCGGCACAGCCGGGCTTGGGCTGAAACAGCGGCAGAGCCTCGGCGGCGTAGGTATCGGTATCCAGCCCAAGGTTCGTCTGAATCCACTCCGAGCCGCCCTGCTCCCCCTTAAACTCACCGGCAAGCCCCGAGTAGAGGCCGTAGTGAATAAACATACCGAACTTCGCCTCGCGCCACCAGTACATGCGCAGGTCGCGTTCATCGTTCGTTTCCTTCACGGCGGCGTGGTTATCGTCCCCGGCAACAGGCAGCACCTGTTGTCCCTGAGCCAGCGGCAGAAGCGCCGCTACGGCCATCATTGCTAAGGTCTTAATTCTCATCATGGTCGGGTTCAGTGTTCTGTGGGTTAAAAAGATCGAGTTGCGTGAAATCGCCGTCCGTTATTACCGGCACGGCAGGCGCATTATCCCCACCGGCGGCGGACTCGGCAGGCACCGCGGATTGCGGGGGCAGCTGCGGCTCCACCGAGGTGGGCAGAGCCTCCCCGGTGCCGCCCTCGGCAGCGGCATCATCCTCAGCAGCGGCAGGCATGATGCGCGCAATGCGCTCCACGGGATTCTTCGTCACCATATTCCCCATGACCGTACGGCTCTTGACGCGGAGACGCGCGAAATCGAAGGGAATGGGGCGGCGCAAGCGCTTAAACTGGTTCTTGAGGTACACATTGACCGAAAGAGCGGCGCTTTCCTCCTCCGTATCATGCACCGAGAAGAAGAAGATGCGGCTTCCCTTGGTCCCCATTGTGAGCTGGTACTCCTTATCGCGGGTGAAGCCCCCCAGGTGGAAGCGCTTAGCGTATGTCACGCCCTCCTTGCCATCGCGGTAAATGAGGTTGAACACCCAGTCATCGCCCGGGCGCAGCACGCGAATGCACAGCGGCTTCTTGCCCACATAGAACTTCTCCTGAATGCGGCGAACCATCAGCACGCCCTGCGTGTCAATGGTAAGCACATCGCTGAGAGTGGAGCACTTCTCCACCGGCTCGCCCTTGCGCACACCGTACCCGGCAAAACCTTCCTCATCAATGTAAAGCATCTCATTTTCCACCGCAGCCTCGGCGCGGGTAAGTGAATCGAAGGTAGCCAGCTCGGTGCGGCGAGGCCAGGCCTCGCCATACTTTTTGCGCAGGCTCTCAAACCAGCGGATGGTGTAGCGAGTCAGCTGGGCAAGGTGCTTGCGGGTCTGCTCAATTTCGGCCTCCAGGCCGGCGATGTGGTGCTCGGCCTCGTGGATTTCGTATTTAGCAATCTTTTTGATGCGAATCTCGGTCAGGCGGACAATATCATCGCGCGTCACCGGGCGAATGAAATCCACCACAAAGGGCGCCAGGCGCTCCCCGATTTCGGTGATAGATTGCTCCCAGCTGTCGCTTTCCTCCAGCACCTTGTAGATGCGGTTCTCGATGAAGATTTTTTCCAGACTGGCCAGCATCCAGGCCTCCTGCAATTCCCCGAGGCGAACCTCGAGCTCACGGCGCAGCGTGTCGCGGGTGAAATCCACATTGTGCTTCAGGATTTCGCTCACACCCATGAACACCGGCTTGCGATCCATGATAACCACCGCCTTGGGCGAAATGCTCTTCTGACAATCGGTGAAAGCATAGAGAGCGTTACACGTCTTCTCCACATCTGCTCCGGGAGCCAGGTGCACGAGAATATCGGCGTTGGCGGCGGTATTATCCTCAATACGCGCCACCTTGAGCTTGCCCTTCTCCATGGCCTTTTCGATGCTCTCAATCAACGAATCGGTGGTGGTACCGTAGGGCACCTCGGTAATGCGAATGACACGCTTACCATTCACCTCCAAGCGAGCGCGGGAACGCAGGCGGCTGTTGCCCGTGCCATCGTTGTATCCGCTCACATCCAGCAGGCCACCGGTGGGGAAGTCCGGGTAGAGCTCAAACGGCTCATCGCGCAGGTAGTGAATAGCGGCATCAATAATCTCGTTGAAATTATGCGGCAGAATAAGGCAGTTCATGCCCACGGCAATACCCAGCGCCCCCTGCGCCAGCAAAAGCGGGAACTTGATAGGCAGCGCCACGGGCTCCTTGTTGCGGCCATCGTAGCTGAGCTTCCAATCCGTCACCTTGGGGCTGTAGACAACCTCCTTGGCAAAGGGCGAGAGACGCGCCTCGATATATCGGGCGGCGGCGGCACTGTCGCCGGTGAGGATATTACCCCAGTTACCCTGGGTATCAATCAGCAAGCCTTTCTGGCCGAGGGTAACGAGTGCGCTGCCGATAGAAGCATCGCCGTGCGGGTGGTATTTCATGGTATCGCCCACGATATTGGCCACCTTGTTGTAACGGCCATCATCCATGCGCTCCATGGAGTGCAAGATACGGCGCTGCACGGGTTTCAGGCCGTCAATGATATGAGGCACCGCACGCTCCAGAATCACATACGAGGCGTATTCCAGGTAATAATCCCCGAACATACGCTGAATCTTGCTCGGGTTCTCCTGCAGGTATATAGGTGTGCCTTCGTTACTCATCGCTCTGCCTTATTCTAGCAGGTTATAGAGCGTTTTACAAGCTCATTTTGTGTCGCGGGCGAGCATTTTCAGGGGGTGGAGCCCATGACCCAGCGGTAAAAATTGCAGCCGACGAAGTTCCCCAGCACGATGGCGAGGTAGAAAAGCAGGATGGAGCCGAGGTTCGCCTGCCAGAACGCCAGCGGGGCGGCCAGGTAGTAGAACGCATCGGCCACGCAGTGAGGGAAGCCGCACACAATGAAGAGCGGCACACCGAAGAGCAGCGGGAAGAAGCTCCCCTTGCGGGCAAAGGTCACCGCCGTTGTCATGATAAAACCACAGCCAATGGCCAGCAGGCCGCCACGCAGCGGGCCGAGAGCCAGGCGTGCGGAGAGGAAATTCTCCGCGGCATCCGTCAGCGGCATGGCCGAAGCCCGAGCCAGCAGAGCCACAGCCAGACAGCCCAAGATATTGCCGCCCAGAATGAGCGCCAGCTGCCCCAGCTCGCGGGGCACCACAAACCCGGCCGACCCGGTATAAAGTTTGAGCTTATAATGCACAACCCCCAGAAGAGCAAAAGCAAAGAGCACACTACCCACAATATCACGGGTAGCCAGATAACCGAACCCCGCAATCCCCACAAACACCCCCGACATGAAAGCCGAGCGCAACGTCATCAATGCTCCATCCCTGCTCATTGCACCATGCTAACACATATCCCCCGCCCGTTGAAAGAAAAAAATCTGTCAGAACTGCTATTTACCCCTTGGCAACGCCCCCGACAATATGCATAATAGGGGCATCATGAATTGGCAGACTGTTATCACATTCCTGCTGTGCAGCGCAGCGGCAGCGTATGGGCTTACGGCTGAGGCCAGGTACACCCACGGGGTGTTCTACCGCGGACTCACCCACCAGCCGATTCTGCAACTGAAACTCACCGGAGAGCCCGGAGAAAAAGTGACGTCGCTCACCTTCAGCTCCGGCGCCACCACCTCCACCGCCAATATCAAAACAGTGAGCCTCGGCACCACCCGCCACTGGAACGGCTTTACCAAGAACACCAACAAACTCATCGAACAACAGGCCTCGGGTAAGTTCAGCAAGGGCAGCATTCGCTTCAATAAAGAGTACGAACTGGGCTCCGAGCCGCTTTACCTCTGGCTCTATTACGACCTGATACCCAAAGCAAAGCGCAATACCAAGATAGATGCGGTATGCACAGGTATCACCACAAACGAGGGCAAGACTGTAGTGCCGCGAATCATTCTGGCAGAGGGAGTGAAGAAACGCGTCATCGCCCGCGTGTACCCCTTCCCCTACCGCATTGTGCCCTACTACCGCCCACGCTGGGTCAAGGGCTGGGGCAATGCCGAAAAAGCCGTGCACCTCACGCCGGCTCACTTCAACCTCTTTACCGACCTCGTGCACTTCGCCTACAGCGTCACGGCCGAGGGCAATGTAAGCTACCAATGGGCAGGCGGCGGACAGAGCAACCAGGAGATAGCCGACGGAGCTCTGGCCGAAATCAAGCGCCTGCATACCGAGGCCAATTCCCGCGCGCGCCTCATTGCAGGCTTCGGCCACATGGACGGCCCCATGACCACAGCCGCCGCCAATCCGGACACACGCCGCACCCTGGCACGCAACATGGCTCAGTGGGCCATCAGCCGCGGGTATGACGGCATCGACATCGACTGGGAATACCCGGACTCCTGGGCGGAGTGGGAGAATCTGGGGTACTTCATTGCCGACCTGCGCGAGGAACTTTCCGGCTCCGGGCTCTCCATCAGCATTGCATCTTCAGTCGGTTACAAAGTTCCGAATTACTGGACCACCGACCAGCTGGACTTCATCATGACCATGTCGTACGATGACCTGACGCCGGATAATCATGCCAGCATGCGGCTCTTCCAGCGCGACGGCGGCATATGCCAAAACAAATTCCACATGCCCAAGGCTAAGATTGTGCTGGGGCTCCCCTTCTACAGCAACGAACAAGGCAAGCTCACCACCCAGCACGGCTATTCCGGCGTATTTGGCTGGAACCCGCGCATGAAGCCCGATGTGAACAGCTGCCGGGTAAATAATGACCCCAAGCAGCCCCTGCACACGTTCAACGGCCCGAACCTCATTACCGAAAAATGCCGCTGGGCCAAGGACAATGAATTCGGCGGCGTCATGATTTGGGCCTATGAAACGGACTTACCCCTCAAGCACCGAGCCTCACTCTCCCGTGCCATGTACAAAGTGCTGCGACAGCCGAAAAACAAAGCCGCCGAAGACCAGAAGAAAAAATAAAAGCCCTCACGCCATGCGACGCCTACTCACTATCGCCCTCATGCTGCTGTGCAGCCACGCCCCCGCCGCCACCGAAACTCTGTGGGCAAGCGGCGTAACGGAAAAAACAGGGTGGCGCGATTATAACAAAAACTTCAACGGCAAAGACGACCGGCAGTGCTGGGCTATTACCGCCGCCAACCTCATTGACTGGTGGCAGTCTCACCATACCACCAAGCTACCTGCCGATACGCCGCAGGGGGAAGATATTCTGCGTGTTTTCACCCGTAGCTTCGCCAATGACGGCAGCGACCCCGACGAGGGGATTTCATGGTGGTTTTCCGGTGAATACAAACCCGGTCGGGCTGACTGCGCCGCGTTGCAACCGAACTGCCCCGGCGGCTACCTGAAGCCCCTGCTGCCCTCGCCCAAGGGGATGGGCACCCTGCTCTCCGCCCTGCGCGGAGAGAAAGTAAATGCCCGTACAGCCTCCGCCGCCCTCATCGACGGCGCACAGAGGGGTGCAGCTTTCTGGATTGGCGTGACCGGCTCTATGCACGATGGGCGCTCCACCATGCACTCGCTCAACGTCTGGGGTGTTTGCTGCGAAACAGACGCTGACGGCACACGCCGCCTGAGCGGCATCTGGATTGCCGACTCAGACGACCGCACCACGGGGTTGTGCTATGTACCGCTCAAAGTCGAGAAAGACGCGCTCCTGTTCCATTGCCCCGAGCACCCCATCTACGGCCTCATCCCCCGCATCGTGGTGGATACCATCAGCACCCTGCGCCTCACCCCCTGAGAGTGCCCCTCGGCCGTAATCCGAGGGCGACGGTAAGTGTATGCTTCCCCTAGGCATTAGCCTGCATACTCATACTTTTGAGGATTGCTAAAAACTCGACATCCCCCCCGGCGGCTCGTTGGCGCCTCTACAAATTGGAGTTCGTATACATTTACAATCTACAATTTACAATTGACAAAGTTCAAGTTTCGCGAGCTTTCGCTCGGATGGAATGCGTAGCTAAAGCAACCGCTTGTGACCGCGCCTTGAGGGCGCG